>CALMTJ010000297.1:4661-20817 GCA_937872715.1 uncultured Methylobacteriaceae bacterium | reverse complement strand
GTGACCGTCCTGTCGATCAATTTCATCGGTGACGGGCTTCGCGACGCGCTCGACACGCTGGATCGCTGGCCCGACACGCCGGAGGTGCCGACGCTCCACGAATCCGGCCTGCCGGGCTACGAGACGCTGGCGTGGAACGCCCTATTCGGCCCGCCCGGCCTTCCCGCCCGGCCTGATCCGCGCCCTGGTGAGCGAGGCCGGGCTTCCCGGCATCCTCGGCGACCGCCACGCGTCCGGCACCGCCATCGTGGAGGAACTCGGCGCCGAGAGCCTCCGGACGGGCCGGCCGATCTGCTACACCTCCGTCGACAGCGTCTTCCAGATCGCCGCGCATGAGGAGGCCTTCGGGCTCGAGCGGCTCTACGAGACCTGCCGGGTGGCGCGCCGCCTCTGCGACCCGCTCCGGGTCGGTCGGGTCATCGCCCGCCCGTTCCGGGGCGACGCCGCCGGGGGCTTCGCCCGCACGGCGAACCGGCGGGATTTCGCGGTGCCGCCGCCGGCCGGGACGCTGCTCGACATCCTGGCCGATGCGGGCCGGGCCGTCGTCACGGTCGGCAAGGTGGGCGACATCTTCTCGCACAGGAGCACCGGCCGGGAGGTCAAGGCGGCCGGACACGCGGCCTGCCTCGCGGCGGCGCTGGACGCCTTGCGGCCACTGCCCGCCGGCGGGCTCGTCTTCGTCAACCTCGTGGATTTCGACACGGAGCACGGGCATCGCCGCGACGTGGCCGGCTACGCGGCCGCGCTGGAAAGCTTCGACGCCGCCATCCCATCCATCCGGGCCGCGCTCCGGCCGGGCGACCTCTGCCTGATCACCGCCGACCACGGCAACGACCCGACGTTCCGGGGCACGGACCACACCCGTGAGCGGGTGCCGATCCTGGCCCTCGGGCCGTTCATCCGGCCGGGCACCGTCGGGACGCGTGACACGTTCGCGGATGTCGGCGCGACCCTCGCGGCCCATCTCGGGGTGCCGCGGACCGAGGCGGGATCGTCCTTCCTCGACCGCCTGTGATCCGCGTCAGCGCAGCTCCTGCGCGACCCCGGCGGCCCGGCGCTGGAGGAAGCCCTTGAGCCCGGGCGCCCGGTCGACGAGACCGAGGCCGATGTCGCGCAGCACCCGCACGGGCAGCACGTCGTTCGAGAACAGGCGGTTCAGCCCGTCGGTCGCGGCCGCGAGCGCCACCGCGTCCGCCCGCCGGTCGCGCTCGTAGGCGCGCAGCACGGGTGCGGCTCCCGGGTCGAGGCCGAGCCGCACGGCCTCGCCGACCCGGTGCGCCAGCGCCTCCGCATCCGCGAGGCCGAGATTCAGGCCCTGGCCGGCCAGGGGATGGATCTGGTGCGCGGCATCGCCGATGAGGGCCAGCCTCTCCGCCCGGTACGCACGCGCGAGGCCGAGCGCGAGCGGGTGGGCGGACAGCGGCGTCAGGAGCCGAACAGCGCCGAGTTCCGGCCCGCTCCGCTGCTCGACCGCGGCGACGATCTCCGGTTCCGGGAGGCCGAGCAGGGTGCGGGCGAGCCGCTCGTCCTCCGTCCAGACGATCGAGGATCGGTGCAGGCCGTCGCGGTCCGGCAGGGGCAGGAGGGCGAACGGGCCCGCCGGCAGGAAATGCTGGACGGCCCGGCCGCAATGCGGTCGCTCGTGCGCGATCGTCGCGACGAGCCCCGCCTGCCGATAGCGTCGCCCGACGAAGCCGATCCCGGCGAGCTCGCGCAGGCGCGAGCGCCCTCCGTCGCCTGCGACCAGCAGCGCCACCCTGCGCGACCCGCCGTCGCTCGTCGCGACGTCGAGCCCGAACGAATCGGCGGAGAAGCCGTCCGCTCCGACCGCCTCAAGGGCGATACCCGCCGACCGGCAGGCGCCCGCGAGCGCGTCCTGGAGGTCGGCCGCCTCCACCATGTAGCCGAGCGCCCCGAGCCCGTCCCCGAAGGTGAGGTAATCCGGCCGGACCGCGTCGCCGATTCGGCTGTCGGTGATCGTCATGGCGGTGATCGGCTCCGTCGCGAGCCCGTCCCACGCCCCGATCCGGTGCAGGAAGCCGGCCGCCGCGGCGGACAGCGCGTAGGCGCGCCCGTCGGTCTGCGTCCGGGCGAAGGCGGGGTCGAGAACGGAGACGGAGACCGCCTCGCCGAGGTCGCGGACGAGCGCCAGCGCCAGCGCCAGCCCGGGCGGGCCGCCGCCGGCCACCAGGATGCGCCAGGCCGGAGGGCGCGCCCCACGGGTCGCCATGCCGAGTTCCTGGACGGGCGCAGCCGCCGACGTCAAGGGCGCCTCCTTCTCTCCCAAGGCGATCGCTTGGAGCTTCGGTGAAACGCCCCCGGCGCGGCATGCGGGACGCCGTGCGGCCAATTGGCATTTGTGTCGGGAGGTCGCGGGCGGTAAGCCGCCGCCGGCCTTCCGGAGGATGCCCGTGCCAAGCTTCGCGTCCCGGCTGGCCCTCGCGCTCGCCGCGTCCGTCCTGCCCCTGCCGGCGCTGGCTCACGCCATCCTGCTCGCCAGCACGCCGGCCGCCGGGAAGACCGTCCCGGCCGGCCATGCGGCCTTCGAGCTCCGCTACAACAGCCGCATCGACCGGGCGCGGTCCGCGCTCCGGCTCACCGGGCCGAACAAGACGGAGACGGCCCTGCCCATCGCGCCGGACGGGCCGCCCGACATCCTTCGCACGGAGGCCGACCTCCAGCCGGGCTCCTACGTGCTGCGCTGGCAGGTTCTGGCCGTGGACGGCCACGTGACCCGTGGCGACGTGCCGTTCCGGGTCCTGCCGAAGCCGTGAGGTCTTCGTGGCGCTCCTGATCGACCTGTTCGGCTACCTGAGCGTCGTCGTCCACGGCCTCGTCATCGTGGCGCAATCCTGCGCGATCGGCGCGGCGCTGTTTCTCGTCCTCCTGGCCCGCCCGCTGGCGGCCGATCTCGGGCCGGACGGGCCGGTTCTCGCCCGCCGGGTCGCGACCGTCGCCGGCTGGAGCGCCGTCGCGCTCGCGGGCGCCGAGGCTCTGTACCTGTCCATGCAGACGGCCGTGCTCGTCGGCACCATCGACCTGCCGGTCACGGGGGTGCTGGGGGCCAACTTCGCGGTCGCCGGCCTCGTGAAGATGGCGGCGGCCTCCCTCCTCGCCGCGCTGCTTCTCGGGATCGGCTCGGCCGTGTCGCCGGCGCTCCTCGTGGCCCTGGCCGCGGTCGAGCTCGTCTCGGCCACGCTGACCACCCACGCCACGGCCCGGCTCGATAATCGCGAGTGGCTGTTCGCCGTGGAACTCCTGCACCAGCTCGGCGCGGCGCTCTGGATCGGCGGCATCCCGGTCTTCCTGGTCGCGCTGGCGCGGCTCGACGGTGCGCCGGGCTCACGCCGGGTCGGGGCGCGCTTCTCGCGCATGTCGATGGCAGGGGTCGCGGCGCTCCTCGGCAGCGGGGCCGCCATGAGCGTCCTCTATATAGGCGACCTCCAGGGCTTCTACGGCACCGCCTTCGGCGTCATGGTGGGCGCCAAGATCGCGATGTTCGGCATGCTGCTGCTGCTCGGGCTCGGCAATTTCCTGCTGGTCGAGCGGCTGCGCTTCCAGCCCGCGGCGCCTGTCACCCGGATGCGGCGCTTCGCGGAGGCCGAGGTCGGCATCGGCTTCACGCTGTTCTTCGCCGCCGCCTCGCTGACCTCCGTCCCGCCCGCGGTCGACCTCAAGGAGGATCGCGCCTCCGTGGCGGAGATCGTGGAGCGCTACACGCCCCGGCTCCCCCGCTTCGTCTCGCCGGATCACGACCAGCTCGCCCTGTCGACGCTCCAGGCGCAGCTCGACCGGGAGGCGGCCGCGGACGCGACCAAGCCGCCGCCCGCCTTCGTGCCGGGCTCGGGCGAGATCGTGCCCCGCAACGCGGCCGACATCGCCTGGTCGGAGTACAACCACCACTGGGCGGGGCTCTTCGTCTGCGCGATCGGCATCCTGGCGCTCCTGGCTCAGGCCGGGATCGGCTGGGCGCGGCACTGGCCGCTCGTCTTCGTCGGACTCGGCCTGTTCCTCGCCCTGCGGGCCGATCCGGATGTCTGGCCGCTCGGCGAGCAGGGGCTGTTCGAGAGCCTGCGGGACGTCGAGACGCTCCAGCACCGGATGTTCGAGGTGCTGATCTTCGGCTTCGCCTTCTTCGAATGGCGGGTGCGGATGCGAAAGCTCCGGACCGGATGGCAGCCCCTCGTCTTCCCCGTCATGTGCGCGGCCGGAGGGGCGTTGCTGCTCACGCACCAGCACGCCATCGCCAACGTGAAGGATCAGCTCCTCATCGAGCTGTCGCACACGCCGCTCGCCCTGTCAGGCATCGCGGCCGGCTGGGCGAGGTGGCTCGAACTGCGCCTGCCCGAGCGGGACGGGGCGCTGCGACGCCTCGCGGCCTGGACTTGGCCGGCCGGCCTGCTCGCCATCGGCATCATCCTGCTCCTCTACAGGGAGGCTTAGCGGAACATCCGATGAGGCCGCCCATCCGCTCACCGCGGCGAAGGCCGGGTGAGCGGATGGGTTGCGCCCGGCGCGTCAGACGCTGGTGCCGCCCGCCTCGCGGCGCTTGCGCATGTAGGCGTCGAACTCCTCGCGATCCTTGGCGCGCTTCACGTCCTCCACGAAGGTGCGGAACTCGCGCGCCTCCTCGTCCAGCCGACGGCGCTCGGTTTCGAGACGCTCGATTTCCGAGCGGCGATACGCGTCGAAGGCGAGGTTGCCGGTGCCGCCGAAGGCGGACGGGCTCCAGCGGAACTCGTTCCTCAACCCGCCGAAGCCGCGGTCGATCACGCCCCGGATCTCGGCCGGAACCGGGTAGCCCATCAGCTTCCAGGCGATGTACGCCATGGCGAGCGGCCAGAAGTAGAAGAACAGGAACACCAGCCCGACGATCTCCAGCGGCTTGCGGCTGGAACCCCGCGCACAGGATCTGGACGACCCGGAATTCCAGGCAAATGACGGAGCCCACGACATCGACTTTCTCCCGATGTGAATGTCAACAACATTGACATGATCCGGCGCCCGGCCGCTTTCAAGACCGCCCGTGCCTACCGGATCAGTTTTTCGCCGAGCCCGCCCCGTGCACCAGCGCCAGGACGCCGGCCCGCAGGAGCTCGTGCTTGCCGGCCGCCGCGGCGCCTCGCGGCAACTGCCCGGCCGCGTCGAGGGTCGCGATGCCGTGGGAGAGCGCCCAGACTTCGAGCGCGAGGAACCTCGGGTCGACGCTGCCGAACCCGTCCGGGAAAGTCTTGCGGAGCCCGTCCAGGAGGAGCCCGAAGGCCGGTCCTCCGAACTCGCCGCCGCCATCCCCCTGGCCGGGCGAGAACATCGCCGCGTAATAGCCGGGCTCCCCCTCGGCGAAGTCGAGATAGGCCTCGCCCATGCGGGTGAACCGCTCCAGCGGCGTGCCCGTCCCCGACAGGGCGCGGCCGAGCCGCTCCGCCAGCTGGGAGAAGCCCCGGAACGCCACTTCGGAGACGAGGTCCTCGCGGCCGCGGAAATGGCGGTAGAGCGCGGCCGGGCTGACGCCCACCAGCTTCGCGGCGTCCGCCAGCGTGAAGCCGAACAGGCCGCGCTCGGCGATGTGGCGCCGCGCGGCATCGACCAGCGCCTCCTTGAGATTTCCGTGGTGATAGCGGTCACGGTTGGGCGGTCCGCCCCAATGTCGCATGTTGTGCCCCGGCTGGCGCCGTCATAGCTTGCGGGCGAGGGTGTCGCCAGGGCCACGCACGCGCCGAGCGTCAACGAGGCCGCGCTTCCGTTAACCTTTCGTTAACCTTGTTGCCGTGTGGTGCTTCAAGGATTTGGAAAGGATTCTCCATGCGGGCCGAATCGACGGTGAGGCAGGACGAGCTCGGCGACCTGGCTCGCCAGATCGCCTCCCAGCTGAAGAGCGATCCGGCGGCCCGGGCTGCCGAGAACGTGCTGCGGCCGTCCTTTCCGCGTCCGACCGCCGCCCGTCCGGAACAGGTCGCGGCGATGAACGCGGTGGTCCGGGCCGCGGACCTCATGGGCTCGCGCCGGGAGCAGATCGCCATCGCCGAGCGCCGCGCCGGCGAGGCCGAGGACAAGGTCGAGGCGCTGAAGCGCCTCCTCATCGAGACGGAGGACAAGCTCTCCTCGACGATCGACGCGCTGGAGCGCGAGCGCAAGCGCGCCGAGGATCTCGAGCGGCGTTCGGCCGAGATGCTGGACCGCACCCAGGCCATGATCACGGATGCCAGCGACCGCCTGATCGCGTCCGAGAAGCGGGCCTCGCTCGCCGAGGAATACCTCGCCACCCTCCAGAACATGATCCGGGAACGGCTGGAGGCCTGATCGGCTTCCGCGAGCCGTTATCGCGAGCGGAGCGAAGCGATCGAGGGGGTGCGTTGCCCCTGGTTCGCTCCGTCGGCTTCGCCTCCTCGCGACGACGGGGTCGGGGCGGGCGCCCGGGCCATGCTCAATGCGGCTTCGCCGTCTCGAAAGCCGCGAGCTTGTCCGGGGCGGCCTCGGTCTGGTGGAGCGCCTTCCACTCGCCGTAGGGCATGCCGTAGACGTGGGTGCGGCTTTCCTCCTTCGAGAGCGGGAGCGACCGGACGTCGGCGGCGTCCTTCAGCCAGTTGGAAAGGCAGTTCCTGCAGAAGCCCGCGAGGTTCATGAGGTCGAGGTTCTGCACGTCCGTGCGGGTCCTGAGATGGTCAACGAGCCGCCGGAAGGCCGCCGCTTCGAGCTCGGTGCGGGTCTGGTCGTCGAACTGGTCCATGTCGGTCTCGCTTTCGGGACGCCCGGCCGTCACCGTAACGCCGGATTCGTCACCCTCAACGGGCCGTCGCCCGTGCAGAAGCTCATATGATCCCGACCCGCCGTCACCGCATCCCCGCCGCCGGGTTTCTGCCGGTTCTCGCCCTGGCCCTCCCGGCCTGCCTCCTGTCCGGGGTGGCGCGGGCGGACCTGCGCGTGTGCAACCTCACCGGAAGCCGTGTCGGCGTGTCGCTCGGCTACCGGGACACGGGCGGCTGGGTCACGGAAGGCTGGTGGAACCTCGCGGCGCAGGGCTGCGAGACGCTGATGCGGGGCGACCTCGCGGCCCGCTTCTACTACATCTACGCCGTGGATTACGACCGGGGCGGGGATTGGAGCGGGCGCTCCCTGATGTGCACGCGCGACCGGGAATTCACCATCCGGGGCGTCGAGGATTGCCTGGCGCGCGGCTTCGACCGGTCGGGCTATTTCGAGATCGACACGGCCGAGCAGAAGGGCTGGACCGTGCAGCTCACCGATCCGGGCCGGGCCGAGCCCGTCGGCGAAGCCGCGCCGCCGGGGTCAGCTCCCGGGCAGCGCTGAGGCCGTCCGCTCCGTCACGAGCGGCGGGGTTGCCCTCGCCGGACCGGTCCATTCGCGCCAGATCAGGATCAGCGCCGCCATGATGGCCGGGCCGACGAAGAGCCCGAGCAGCCCGAAGCTCTCGACGCCGCCCAGGATGCCGAGCAGCACCCACAGGAAGGGCAGCTTGGTCGCGCCGCCGATGAGCGCCGGCCGGATGAAATGGTCCGCCACGAACACGACGGCGAGCCCGAAGCCGAAGACCAGCACGGCCGGCAGCACGGCACCGGTCGTGACGAGCAAGAGCGCCGCCGCCGCGATCACGACGGGCGCCGCGAACGGGATCATGGCGGCGATGCCGGTCGCGGCGCCCAGCATGGCCGGGTGCGGGACGCCGGCGAGCCAGTAGGAGAGGGCGATCACGAACCCTTCGCCGAGACCGACCAGGACGAGCCCGTCCACCGTGCCGTGGATGGAGGCGACCATCTGCCGGCCGATGCGCTCGCCCGAAGGCCCGAAGGCCCGGTGGCTCGCGGCCAGAAGCTGGGTGCCGACGCGCTCCCCGTCGCGGTAGAGGAAGAACAGGGCGACAAGCGTGAAGCCGAAGATGACGCCCCGCCGGAGAACCACCGTCCCGAACTCGCGCGTGTAGCCGAGGAAGGCCCCTCGGTTCACGCGGCCGACCGCCTCCCCGTAGCCGGACGGGTCGGCGAGGTTCTGCCGCCACCATTCCGCGACGGCCGATCCCGCGGGCAGGCGGGACAGCCAGTCCGGCGCCGGCAGGCCGTGGGTCCGGGCCTCCTCGACGATGTGGTACAGGTTGCGGCCCTCGAGCCCGATCTGGATGGCGGCGATCGCGAGCGGAACCAGGACGCAGAGCGCCACCGCGGCGGTGAAGAGGCTCGGGAAGAGGAGGTTGTGGCGCCCCGGCGGCCAGCGCCTGGACAGGCGCCGGTACAGCGGCCAGGTCGCGACCGCCAGGATCGCGGCCCAGATCAGCGCCGGCAGGAAGGCCCTCAGGATCCAGGCGCCGAGGAGGGCCAGGCCGAGGACGAGGGTGAGCCGGGCCGCCCGCTGGAAGCGGGGCGGCTCGTCGCCCGTATCCCGTTCGGACGGGATCCGCAGGATCGGGATGTCTCCCTCCAAGGCGTCCTCCTTGCCCGGCGAGCCTCCCGGGCGGGCGTCCGGACACTGCCCCAGATGGCGGGCATCCGGCAATCGGCGGGCTCGGCTAGTGCCTGCTGCGGGTCCGCCGCAGCAGGAGCACCCAGCCGATGCCGCTGATGGCGATGATCGCGGTCACGGTCGCGAAGAACGGCGTTCCGAGATCGGCCAGCCGCGGCGCGATCTGGATGGCGAAGGCTGCCACCACGATGGCGATCGACAGCCGGGCGGCAGCCCGTTCGATCCCCTGGGTGAGCTTGTCCATCCCCTTCACTTCGATCTCGACCGTCACCTTCCCCTGCTTCAACCGAACGAGCAGGAGCTGGAGGAGGCTCGGCAGCTCCGTCGCTGCCCCGTAGAGGCTGCCCCCGAGGGTCTCGAGCTTGCGGCGCAGGCCCCGGACGGAGAACTGCGCCCGCATCTTGCGCTCGACGGCCGGGGCGGCGGCGCTGAACAGGTCGAAATTCGGGTCCAGCTGCCGCATCACCCCGTCGGAGGTGATGAGCGCCTTGAACAGGATGGCGAGATCGGTCGGCATGGCGAGGTCGTTGTCCCGCGCCATCGTCATGAAATCCTCGAGGACGAGCCCGAGGTTCAACGGCTTCTTGGAATGGCGCACGACGAAGGCGTGCGCGGCGGCGTCGAGCTTCGTCAGGTCCGGGCTCGTGCCGCCCGACCAGGCGAGCAGGATGCTCATCAGCCCGTCCGCATCCTGTTTCAGCATGGCGCCGATCAGCACCATCAGCTGCGAGCGCCGCCGTTCGGTGAGCCGGCCGATGATGCCGAAATCGATGAAGCCGATGCGGTTGCCGGGCAGCGCCAGGAGGTTCCCGGGATGCGGATCGGCGTGGAACACCCCCTCGATCAGCGCCATGTGCATGAAGGCCTGCGTGATCTTCTTGGACAGGATCACGGGGTCGAGGCCGGCCTCGCGGACCCGCACGAGGTCGGTCGGCGGGATGCCGTGGATGAATTCCTGCACGAGCACGCGCTCGGAGGTCCATTCCCAATGGATCTTCGGGAAGACGACGTTGTCGTCGTCCTCCGGGAACAGCGAGGCCAGGATCTCGCAGTTCGACGCCTCGCTCATCAGGTCGAGCTCGCCCGCGAGCCCCGTCGCGAGGTGGCGCAGCTGTTCGTGAGGCTTGTAGCGCGACAGTTCCGGCCATTGCCGCTCTACCATGCCGGTGGCGTGGCCGAGGAGGCGGAGATCGGCCTCGATGGTCCGCCTGAGGCCGGGCCTCAGCACCTTGACGATGACGTCCTCGCCCGTTTCGAGGCGGGCGCGGTAGACCTGCGCGATGGAGGCGGAGGCGATCGGCTCGGGGTCGAATTCCGCGAACACCTCGTCCGGCGGGCCGCCGAGATCGGCTTCGAGCTGCGGCCGGATCTCCTCCCAGGGAGTGGGCGACACCTGGCTGTGGAGCTTCGCGAACTCGTTCGTCCAGTGCGGCGGGAGCATGTCCGGCCGGCTGCCCAGGATTTGTCCGAGCTTGATGAAGGTCGGGCCGAGCGCCTCGATCGCCCGGCGGACGCGTTCCGGCTGGGACAGGCGGGACACGTCCACGGGGGGAGCTCGCCAGCGGGCGAGCCGCGCCATGCCGGAAAGGCCGAGCTTGTCCACGACGTTGGTCACGCCGTAGCCGACCAGGACACCCACGATCTCCTGCAGCCGCTGCCTGTCGCGGGCGGCCGCGAACGCGGTCTTCAGCATGCGGTCACTTGGATGTTCGCGTCCGGAAGGGAGATCGACCGCGCTGGCCGGAGCAGGACCAGTCCGGGTGCCGGGAAGCACGATCGAGGCCGCTTAGCCGGAACATTGTGGCGCAATCGCGTTGGACGGGCATCGCCGCGGTCACGGAGACGTGCGGCGGCCAGGTCGCGGCGGCGTCGCCCGGCCCGTTTGTTGACGCCCGCCCCTTCCTTGACGCAAACCTCACGGGCCGAGCGATCCGGCTCGCGCCGCCCGCCGCGAGGACAGATTGATGAGCACGGACAATCCCGAGATCCCGTCCAAGGTGCGGGACTTCGCCGACAAGAGCGTCGAGCAGGCGCGGGGCGCGATCGGCACCCTCCTGGACGCCGCCCGCAAGACCGCCGAGGTGATCCAGACCAACACCAAGACGGCCGACACGCCGGAGGGGCAGGCGGTCGCCAAGGGGTTCGGCTACGCCCAGGAGAATATCGGCGCGATCTTCGACTTCGCCCAGAAGCTGGTCCGGACGGCCGACCTCAAGGGCGCGGTGGAGCTGCAGGCCGATTTCGTCCGGAGCCAGGCGGCCGCGATGGAGAAGCAGGTCGCGGAGCTGAAGAGCCTGTCCAGGACCGACAAGACCTGACGGCGCCTTCCACCTGGAACGGAATTCGCACTAAGCTCTCCCGCGAGCGGCCCGACACCCGTGGCCGCCCGTCAGGGAGCGTCGTCATGAAGGGTTTGGCCGGGTTCGCGTTTGTGATCGCGGGGCTCGCCGCGGCGGGCGGCGCGTCGGCCCAGACACGCACGGTGCGGATCGCCACGGAAGGCGCCTACGCGCCCTACAACTTCACCGCGGCGGGCGGGAAGCTCGACGGGTTCGAGATCGACCTCGCGAACGAGCTCTGCGCCCGCATGAAGGCGAAGTGCGAGATCGTCCAGCAGGATTGGGACGGCATCATCCCGGCTCTCCAGGCCGGCAAGTACGACGCCATCATGGCCGGGATGAACATCACGGCGAAGCGCCGGGAGGTCATCGAGTTCTCCGCGCCCTACGTGCGGGAGACGAACGGGTTCGGGGCCGCCAAGGACAGCCCGCTCGCCAAGCTGCCCGACATCGCACGGTTCGACCTCGGTGCCGACGAGGCCGCGACGAAGAAGCTCGTCGAATCGATGAAGCCGACCCTCAAGGGCAAGACGGTGGGAGTCCAGGGCTCGACCATCCACGCCAACTTCATGGACAAGTACTTCAAGGACACGCTCGACATCCGCGAATACAAGACGACCGAGCAGCACGATCTCGATCTCCTGGCGGGCCGGATCGACGCGATCTTCGCCTCCAACGCGGCCGAGCGGGCCACCTTCGAGAAGCCCGACTTCAAGGATTACGGGCTCGTCGGGCCGAAATTCGTGGGCGACGTGTTCGGCGTCGGCGTCGGCGTCGGGATGCGCAAGAACGAGCCGGAGCTGAAGAAGAGCTTCGACGACGCCATCGCGGCCGTGAAGGCGGACGGCACGCTGAAGACGCTGTCGATGAAGTGGTTCAAGGCCGACAACGTCCCGCAGGGCTGACCGCTTCAACGGCTCGCGCCGCCCCGTCGGACGGGCCGTGCACGCCGTCGAGCTTCTCGGCTTCGGCCCGGCCGGATGGGGCGCCGCCCTCCTGCGGGCGGCCGCCACCACGGTGCTGGTCGCTTTGCTGGGATTCGCGGCCGGGGCGGTGTTCGGAGGGCTGGCCGCCTGGGCCAGGATCGCCGGAAGCGCGCCGCTGCGCTGGCTGGCCGACGGCTACACGACCCTGCTCCGGGGCATCCCGGACCTCCTGGTCATCTACCTGTTCTATTTCGGCGGCAGCGCGGCCCTGACGGCCCTGGCCCAGGCTTTCGGGGCGACGGGATTCGTCGGCGTCCCGGCGCTGGCGACGGGCGCCCTGGCGCTGGGTCTCGTGTCGGGCGCCTACCAGGCCGAGGTCTATCGCGGGGCCTACCTGGCCGTGCATCGCGGGCAGATGGAAGCCGCCCGGGCGGTCGGCATGTCCACCCCGCTGATGTTCCGGCGGGTCGTCGCTCCCCTCGTCCTGCGCTACGGCGTGCCCGGGCTCGGCAACGTGTGGCAGCTCGTGCTGAAGGAATCGGCGCTCGTCTCCGTGACGGGGCTCGTCGAGATCCTCCGCCAATCCCAGATCGCCGCCGGATCGACCCGCGAGCCCTTCCCGTTCTACCTCGCGGCGGCCGCCCTCTACCTCGCGGTCACCACCGTCTCGACCTACGGCTTCGGCCGGTTGGAGCTCCGCACGCTGCGGGGCGTCAGGCGGGGCTGATGGACTTCGCCTTCCTCGGCTCGACTTGGCTCACCCTCCTGTCCGGGCTGCCGCTCACCCTCAAGCTCGCCTCCGGCGCAGTATCCTGCGGCTTCGTCCTGGCGCTGGCGGTCGCGGCGATGCGGGTCTCGGGGAGCCGCCTCCTGTCCGGCCCGGCACAGGCCTTCGTGTTCGCCTTCCGGGGCACGCCGCTGCTCGTGCAGGTCTTCCTCATCTATTACGGGCTCGGCCAGTTCCGGCCCTTCCTCCAGGAATGGGGGCTCTGGCCCTTCTTCCGGGACGCCTATTGGTGCGCGCTCCTCGCGCTGTCCCTCAACACGGCCGCCTATTCGGGCGAGATCATCCGGGGTGCGATCGGGTCCGTGCCGGCCGGGCAGATCGAGGCGGCGCGCGCCTGCGGCATGGGCCGGCTCACGGCCGCCCGCCGGATCATCGGCCCGATCGCGCTCCGGCAGGCGCTGCCGGCCTATTCGAACGAGATCATCTCCATGGTGAAGGCCACCTCGCTCGCCTCCATCATCACACTCATGGAGGTGACCTTCATCGCCCAGAAGCTGATCTCGCAGACCTTCCGGGCGGTCGAGATCTTCGTCTGCGCGGGCTCGATCTACCTCCTGGTCAACGTCGCGATCACCCGGGCTGTGTGGGCGCTCGAATGGTGGCTCTCGCCGCATCTGCGCGCCCGCCCGCGCGAGCCGGCGGCGCTCGAGGCCGCCCATGCCTGAACCCGTCCTGTCCGCCGGCGCGATCAGGAAGCGCTTCGGCCATCTGGAGGTCCTGAAGGGCATCTCGCTCGATGCCGGAGCCGGCGAGGTGATCTCGATCCTGGGCGCCTCCGGCTCCGGCAAGTCGACCTTCCTGCGCTGCCTCAACCTCCTCGAGGTCCCGGACGACGGCCGCATCGCGCTAGGCGGCGAGGCGATCGCCTTCAAGCAGGGCCGACGCGGGCCGGAGCCGGCCGACCGTCGCCAGGTGCAGCGCCTCCGGCAGCGCATCGCCATGGTGTTCCAGTCCTTCAACCTGTGGAGCCACATGACGGTGCTGCAGAACGTGATCGAAGCCCCGGTCCACGTGCAGAAGCGGCCGCGGGCTGAATGCGTCGCCGAGGCGGAGGCGCTGCTCGCGAAGGTCGGCATCGCGGACAAGCGCGACCACTACCCGGCCCACCTCTCCGGCGGGCAGCAGCAGCGGGCCGCCATCGCTCGGGCCCTCGCGCAGAAGCCGGAGGTGATGCTGTTCGACGAGCCGACCTCGGCGCTCGATCCGGAACTCGTCGGCGAGGTGCTGCGGGTCATGCGCCAGCTCGCGGACGAGGGCCGGACCATGCTGGTCGTGACCCACGAGATGGGCTTCGCCCGCGACGTGTCGAGCCGGGTCGTGTTCCTGGACGGCGGCCGGGTCGATTGCTCCGGCCCGCCGGCCGAGATGTTCGGAGCGCCCCCGACGGAGCGTTTCGGACGCTTCGTTCAGACGCACAGGTGAGGCCGGAAGCGCGTCCATGGCCGGCCGATTCCTCCCGCCCTCATGCTGAGGTGCTCGCCGGAGGCGAGCCTCGAAGCACGGAAGACCCTCGTGCGTCCTTCGAGGCCCCGCTTAGCGGGGCACCTCAGCATGAGGGGGTTGATCACCAGAAATCGAAGGGGAAGTCTTACACCCCGAGATAGGCCTTGCGCACGTCCGTGTGGTCGAGGATGTCCTTCGCGCTCCCCTGGATGACGACACGTCCCGTCTGGAGCACGTAGCCCCGGTCGGCGATGGCCAGGACCTCCGACAGGCGCTGCTCGACGATCAGCACGGTCGTGCCGGCCGCCCGGATGGCGATCACCGCGTCGAAGATCTCGTCCACGAGCTTCGGCGCGATGCCCTGCGAGGGCTCGTCCAGCATGAGGAGACGGGGCCGCGTCATCAGCGCGCGGGAGATCGCGAGCATCTGCTGCTCGCCGCCGGACAGGGTCTCGGCCCGTTGGGACAGACGCTCGTTCAGGCGCGGGAAGAGCCGGAAGACGCGCTCCAGCGGCTCTTCGCGGTCGGGTTTGCCGCGGAACAGGTAGGAGCCGAGCCGCAGGTTGTCCGCGACCGACAGGCGGGGGAAGAGGCGCCGGTTCTCCGGCACGTAGGCGATGCCGGCCGCGGTGATGAGGTGTCCGGCCGTCCCGCCGATGTTGCGGCCGTCGAGCTTCACCGTCCCGGATCGCGGCCGCTCCGATCCGGCGATCGTCTTCAGCAGCGTCGATTTCCCGGCCCCGTTGGCGCCCGCCACGGCGACGATCTCACCTTCCGCGACGTCGAGCGAGATCCCGGAGATCGCGACCAGGCCCTGGTAGGCGGTCGTGAGGTCCCGCACCTCGAGCAGAGGCGGGGCCTCAAGCAGCACGGCGGCGCTCTCCGAGATAGGCCGCGATCACGCCCTGGGCGGCCGCAACCTCCTTCGGGCTGCCAGGGGCGAGCTCGCGCCCGAGATGCATCACGAAGGCCCGGTCGACGAGCGGCATGACGATCTCCATCACGTGCTCGACCATGAGGACGGTCACGCCCGTCTCCCGCACGCGGCGGACGAGCTCGACACCCTTTTGCGCCTCCGTCGGGGTGAGGCCGGTCATCACCTCGTCGAGAAGGAGGAGCTTCGGCTCGGTCGCGAGCGCGCGGGCGACCTCGAGCCGGCGCTTCTCCGGAGGCGTCAGGTCGCCCGCGGCCGCGCCGGCCCGGCCAGCCAGGCCGGCGAAATCCAGCACCTCGTAGGCCTTCGCCCGGGCCTCCGCGAGGTGGCGGTGGCGGACGAGCGAGCCGACGATGACGTTGTCGACCACGCTCATGGAATCGAAGCTCTTCACCACCTGGAAGGTGCGGCCGATGCCGCGCCGGCAGCGCTCGGGCGCCGGAAGCCGGCTCACGTCCTGCCCCTCGAACAGGATCGTGCCGGAGGTCGGCGCGAGCGCGCCCGCGATCAGGCCGAACAGCGTCGACTTGCCGGCCCCGTTCGGCCCGATGAGCCCGACGATCTCGCCTCGCCCGACGGTCAGCGACACATCGTTCACGGCCACGAGCCCGCCGAAGCGGCGCGTGACGGAGCGGATGTCGAGGAGGGGAGGGGTCACTGCTCGTGCCCCGTTTTCGATTGCGGCAGCCACGGCCCGAGAACTTGGTTTTCCGACATATGGATGGCGGACACAGCCCGCCGCATTGTCGGAGACCATTCTCCATATCGATCCAAGCCGATTTCCAGGAGCTTGCGGGCCTTCCCGTCAGCGGAGGACATGCTGTCGGCGAGCGTCGCGCGCAGGCTGGGATTTTCAGAGATCAACTCCTCGATCGAGAGGCGCTCGCGACGCACCGTCTCGATCCATCCCGCGCGCGGATCGGTTCCCGGCGAGACCTGGAGTTTCAGCAGGTGCTCGATGATCGTCGCCATGCGGTTGCGGAGTTCCGACTTGAGAGACTTGCCTAAGCTGTCGATCTCCTCCGCGATGTTCTCCCAGTCGAGCGGCAGGTTGGTGCCGGACAAGGCCGCAGCCCGGAGGGCGGAGGCCTGCTCCTCCGACCACCGGACGAAATCGCGCTCATACAGATCCGACACGTCAGGCATGACCGCGCCTCTGTTCCGGGCCGGGCAGCATAGCACTGGCGCTTGACGCGCGGCCTTATCCCCTTGCGGGAGAAGGTGTCGGCGCGTAGCGACGACGGATGAGGGGACC
>CALMTJ010000297.1:2498-4651 GCA_937872715.1 uncultured Methylobacteriaceae bacterium | reverse complement strand
CGGCCCCCGCCGCGCCCGTACCCCTCATCCGACCCCCGCCGACGCGGGGGCCACCTTCTCCCGCGAGGGGAGAAGGAGCCTGCGTCCAGGTGGTCGATCGCCAACGTCATCCGTGCGGCGCCCGGACGCGCCTGAACAGGCTGATCAGTCCCTCCGGCCGGGCGAGCGCGATCGCCATGATGAGCGCGCCGTAGACGATGAGGTCGATCCCCTTGCCGCCGCCGCCCAGGAAGGAGCGGGTGAGCTCCGTCAGCGGGATGAGGATCGCGGCGCCGAGCGCCGGGCCCCACAGCGTCCCGATCCCGCCGAGCACGGCCGGGAGCGCCATGAGGAGCGAGAACGAGAAGTTCATCGTGCTCTCGGGATCGATGTAGGACACGAAGGCCGCGTAGAAGCCGCCGCCCGCAGCCGTGAAGAAGGCCGAGATCGCGGCCGCCGCCATCTTGGACCGGAAGATCATGACGCCCAGGCTCTCGGCCGCATCCGCATTGTCCTTCACGGCCCGCCACCAATAACCCCAGCGGGAATTTTCGATGAGCCAGGTGACCAGCCAGGTGATGGCCACGAGGCCGAGCGCGAACCAGATATACGGGACCTTGTTGCGGGCGAATTGCAGCGTCGCCCAGGAATCCGGCCCGTAGGGCCATTGGATGCCGGTCGCAGCGCCCGCGTAGTCCCAGTTGTTGGCGAGCAGGAGCCCGGCCTCCGCCAGCACGATGGTGGCGATGGTGAAGTAATGCCCGGCGAGCCGGAACAGCTGGTAGCCGAGCGCCAGGGCGACGGCCGCCGCCACGATGCCTCCGGCCGCCATGCCGAACCACGGCAGGATGCCGGCCTTGGTGTAGAGCAGGCTCGTCGCGTAGGCGCCGATGCCGAAATAAAGCGCATGGCCAAGCGAGATCTGCCCGCAATAGCCGCCGAGGATGTTCCAGCTCTGCGACAGGGCCGCGTAGAGCAGGGTCAGGATGATCACGTTCTGCGTGTAGACGTCCCGCACGACGAGCGGCAGGCAGGCCACGAGGGCGGCCACGAGGGCCGCGCCCGCGAGCTCGAGCCGGCGGCGCCGGAGAAAGGCTGCGGCCTCGGCCCGGGCCGGAGGCGGGACGGTCGCGACGATACTCACCTCAGAGATGCCCGAAGAGGCCGCGCGGCCGGACGAGCACGACGAGGAGGTAGAGCCCGTAGATGCCGATCGACTTCAGCGACGGCGGCAGGATCAGCGTCGTGGCGGCCTCGACGAGGCCGACCCCGATCCCGGCCGCGAGGGCTCCGAACACGCTGCCGAAACCGCCGAGCGCCACCGTCACGTAGGCGACGAGCGCGAAGGACGCGCCGACATCCGGATGGATGTAGTAGAAGATGGACAGGATGGCGCCCGCGAGCCCGACCAGCCCGGCGCCGAGACCCCAGCCGATCGTGAACACCCGGTTCTTGTCGATCCCGACGAGCGCCACCGCGCCCGCATCCTCGCGCGTCGCCTCCAGGGCCTTGCCGAGGTCCGTGCGGGTGATCAGGAGCCAGAGCGCCCCGAAGGCCAGGATGGACACCGCCGCGCCCGCGAGCTGCGGCACGGGCAGGTAGATGCCGGCGAGCGAGACCGTCCTGCCGCCGAGCCAGACGTTCGGGACGCTGCGGTAATCGGGCGTGAAGAGGAGCTGCGCCATGCCGCGGATCCCCACCGCGAGCCCGAAGGTCGCGAAGATCTGCACCATGCCGAGATTGGCGCGCGCCCGCATCGCGAAGCGCACGATCCCGAGATAGGCGAGCGCCCCCACGGCGAAGAGCGCCGCGACCATGAGCGGCGCGAGCAGGATCGGATCGATCCCGCTCACCAGCACGAGCCCGAAGGACGCGTACATGGCGAGCATCAGCATCTCGCCATGGGCGAAGTTCACCACGTCCATCAGGCCGAAGATGAGCGACAGGCCGACCGCGATCAGCCCGTAGATCAGCCCCATCAGGAGGCCCGAGGCGATGACCTGGACGACCGTCTGCAGGGTCATGGACGATGCGCGCCCTCGTCTCCCCGTGCCGGACAGGGATGGTCAGGTCGACCGCGAACGCGGCCGGCGGCCGGGCGAGGAGCGACCCGCCCCGACGAGCGCACGCCCCTCGACCGGCCGAGGCTCCGCCTCGCTCGACTTCTCACCGCA
>CALMTJ010000297.1:0-2488 GCA_937872715.1 uncultured Methylobacteriaceae bacterium | reverse complement strand
GCCGCCAGGGCATCAGCGTCATCTCTCCCGGGATGTCGGTCGCCGCGAGGGCTTCGCGGATCTTCTCGCCGTCCGGCGACTTCGCGCGGTTGATGGCATCGGCGAGGACGAGGGTCGCCATGAGCTGGCGCGAGGTGATGTCGTTCAGGTCCTTCCCGGACCGCGCCTTGAACATGTCGTTCACCTGGCCGACGGACGGGCGCTTCGCCGCGAGGTCGAGCGAGAAGGAGCCGCGGGTCATGCAGCCGACGAGCTCCTTGCCCACGGCGTCGTAGAGCGCCTTTTCCGAGAAGCCCGCGTCCTGGGCCAGGATGGCGTTCGGCTTGTAGCCGAGCTCGGCCATCGTCTTCACGAGCAGGATGCCGTCGCTCGTGTAGCTCGACGGCAGGAGAACGTCGGCGCCGGCCGATTTGAGCTGCTGCACCTCCGACGTCAGCGAAGGCGTGTTCGCCCTGTACTTGACGTCCGCGACGAGCCGGTAGCCGCGCTCACCCGCCAGCTTGCGCTGGATGTTGGAGGAATCGGTCCCGAAGATCGTGTCCTCGTAGAACAGCGCGAGCGTCTCGATCTTCTGCCCGGCCTTCCGGAGGCCGTCGAGGAAGTCGAACATCGTGGTGGAGAACATCTCGTCGTGCGCGCCCGGCCGGAAGATGTATTTGAGGCCGCGCCGGGTGAGGCTCGGGGAGGAGTTGTCGCCCGCCACGTACGGCACCTGGTAGCGCTCGGAGGTCTGGCTGATCGTCGCCGCGACCGCGCTCTGGTAGGAGCCGAGCAGCGCCGAGACCTTCTCCTGCGTGATGAGGCGCTCCGCCTCCGCGCGGCCCTTCTGCGGATCCGATTGGTGGTCGGCCGCGATCACCTTCAGCTTCGCGCCGCTGAGGCCGGGAAGACCGGCATCCTTGGCCAGCGGCAGGGCGAGGTCGGGATGGGCGGTGTTGACGATGTCGAGCGCGGTGTTGATCGCGTGGCGCGCATCGACGCCGATCTGGGCGGCGGCTCCCGACAGCGGGAACAGGATGCCGATCGTGACCTCGGACGATTGCGCCCGGGCCGCACCTGCCGCGAGCGCGGCGGCACCCGTGCCGTGGACGAAGGTACGACGTGAAATCATCTGCCACTCCCGACCGGGGCGGACGGCGGCACCGTCACTCGCCCGGCATGCCACAAGCCCAGCTGACCGTACGTCCCCGACGGGTCGCCATGCAAGTGGCGGGCCTGCCGCTTCACGGCCGCGCGAGACGGTTTCCGCTCGCCAAGTCCGGGGCCGGCGCTTAGCCTTCGCCATGATCTCGCGGCTCGTGCTCCCGCTCCTCGCCACGCTCGCCTTGTCGACGGCAGTCGCGCAGGAGCGCGTGGTGAACGTCTACAACTGGTCCGACTATGTCGACGCGGCCGTGCTGGAGGCGTTCACGACCGAGACCGGCATCCGGGTCGTCTACGACACCTACGACACGAACGAGATCCTGGAGACGAAGCTCCTCGCCGGACGGTCCGGCTACGACGTGGTCGTGCCGTCGGGACCGTTCCTGCAGCGGCTGATCCGGGCCGGCGTGTTCGCCACGCTCGACCGGTCGAAGCTTCCGAACCTCGTCCATGTCTGGCCGGAGATCGCGGTGCGCCTCGCCGCCTTCGATCCGGGCAACCTCCACGCCGTCGATTACATGTGGGGCACGACCGGGATCGGCGTGAACCTTCGCAAGGTCCGCGAGCGCCTGGGCGACGTGCCGCTCGACAGCTGGAAGCTGCTTCTCGATCCCGCCCTCTCGGGCAAGCTCAGGGATTGCGGGATCCACGTTCTCGACGCGCCGGAGGACATCTTTCCCGGCGTGCTGAAGGCGCTGGGGCTCGACCCGGATTCCAAGGCTCCGGAGGATCTCGGGAAGGCGGCCGACGCCCTGACGGCGGTGCGGGGCAACATCCGCAAGTTCCATTCCTCCGAATACGTCAACGCCCTCGCCAACGGCGACATCTGCCTGGCGGTCGGGTATTCGGGAGACGTCATGCAGGCGAGGAAGCGCGCCCGGGACGCGAGGAACGGGGTGGAGATCGCCTTTCTGATCCCGCGCGAAGGCGCGCTGATGTGGTTCGATTCCTTCGCGATCCCGGCCGACGCGCCGCACCCGGCGGAAGCCTACGCCTTTCTCGACTACATGCTCCGGCCCGCGGCGGCGGCCGCCAACACGAACGCGATCTCCTACGCGAGCGGCAACCTCCCGGCGAGAGCCCTAGCCCGGCCGGAGATCACGGGCGATCCGTCCATCTACCCGGACGCGGCGACCTTCGGCCGCCTCTTCACGAACACGGCCTATGACGAGCGCACGCAACGCCTCGTCACCCGGCTCTGGACCCGCATCCGGACCGGCCGCTGACGCGCGCCGTTCCTTGACACCAGCCGGACCCTGTCTCATAGCGCCGCCACGTCGGCGAGGCGGGGTAGCTCAGCTGGTTAGAGCACGGGAATCATAATCCTGGGGTCGGGGGTTCAAGT
>CALMTJ010000296.1 GCA_937872715.1 uncultured Methylobacteriaceae bacterium | reverse complement strand
TCCTGCTCTTCGCTGTGGGCTTGAGCCTTTCGGGCGCGCTGGAGCTCGGGACGGGGCTCGCCGGCTGGGCCGGCCGGCTCTCGCCGGGACCGTCGCGCGGCACTGGCCTCGGCGGCTCGTTCGGCACGGGCGTGCTGGCGACGGTCGTCGCGACGCCCTGCACGGCCCCGTTCATGGGGGCGGCCGTCGGCTACGGCCTGACGGCGCCGGCTCCCGTCGCGCTCGGCATCTTCGCGGCGCTCGGGCTCGGCCTCGCGGCGCCCTTCCTCCTGCTGACGGCCGCGCCCGGCCTCGTCCGCAGGATGCCGCGACCGGGCGCCTGGATGGAGATACTGAAACAGGTCATGGCTTTCCCGGTCTACGCGACTGTCGCCTGGCTCGTCTTCGTGCTGGCCCAGCAGGTCGGGCCGGGCGGGCTGTTCGCCGTCCTGATCGGGCTCGTCCTCGTCGGGTTCTCGGCCTGGGCGCTCCGCCTCTCCGCCGGCCGGGAAGGGTTCGGCGGATGGGTTTTCCGCGGGGCCGCGCCCCTCGCCCTCCTGGCCCGCGGCGGGCCGGGCCGCGCCGTGGACCGCGACCGGGTCGAGCCCGGCGCCGCGCTGGCCGGCTCCCCGTCCGGCGGGGGCGCCGAGCCCTTCACGCAGGCGAGGCTCGACGCGTTGCGGAACGAGGGCCGGCCGGTCTTCCTCAACATGACGGCCGCCTGGTGCATCACCTGCATGGTGAACGAGCGCACCGCCCTCTCGACGGATGCCGTGCAGGCCGCCTTCAAGGACGGCCGCATCGCCTACCTGAAGGGCGACTGGACGAACCAGAACCCGGAGATCACGCGCCTGCTCGAGCGGCACGGCCGGAGCGGGGTGCCGCTCTACGTGCTTTACCCCGTCGCCGGGGAGCCCATCGTCCTGCCGCAGATCCTGACGAGCGGCACCTTGGTCGAGACCCTGTCCCGGGCCGGCGGGAGCCGGCGCGCGGATCTCCTGACGTCACCCGGCCCGACGGCCACCAGCAAGGAGTGAGACACATGTCCACCACACGACGCATCGTTCTCGCGGCCGCCTTCGCGGCGGCGTCCCTGCCGGCCTTCGCGCAGGGAGCCCCGCATGTCGGCTCGCCGGCCCCGGCCTTCACCGCGACGGATTCGAACGGCAAGACCGTCTCCCTGGCCAACCTCAAGGGCAGGACCGTCGTGCTGGAATGGACGAACGACGAATGCCCCTTCGTGCGCAAGCATTACGGCAGCCAGTCGATGCAGAACCTCCAGAAGAAGTGGACGGAGAAGGGCATCGTCTGGCTCTCGGTCATCTCCTCGACGCCCGGCGAGCAGGGCTATGCCGACGCCGCCAAGGCCAACCGCCTGACCGCCGATCGCGGGGCCTCGCCCACCGCCGTGCTGCTCGACCCGAAGGGAGATGTCGGCCGGACGTACGGCGCCCAGGTCACGCCGCACATGTACGTCATCAAGCCCGACGGGGTGCTGGCCTATATGGGCGGCATCGACGACAAGCCCTCCACCAAGGTCGAGGACCTCAAGACCGCCAAGAACTTCGTCGACACGGCGCTGGGCGAGCTTTCGGCCGGGAAGCCGGTCTCCGTCACGACCTCGCGGCCCTATGGCTGCACGGTGAAGTACTCCTCGTAAGACTTGCCCCTGCTGGAGATTTTCGCGCTCCTCGATCCGAGGGCCGTCCTTGCGAGGAGGCGTAGCCGACGAAGCAACCCAGCCGATGCACGGTCGGCGGCTGGTCTGCTTCGCTCCGCTCGCAGTGACGGGATGGGCGTCCCCTCGCGCGAGAGTCTCCATGCTCATGAGGCCGCTGGAGGCGGCCGCCCGAGCGCGCCTCCGGGCTTTGATCCGGGGGCACGCGGGACGGTCGTGCGTCCTTCGAGGCCGATCTTCGATCGGCACCTCAGCATGAGGAGGCTGAGTTCTAGCCGCGGCTCTCAGGTCGCGACGCGCCGGGTGCGGCGCGCCGAACCTCAACGGAGCGGTCCGATTCTCGCGACGCCTGACCCGTCCGTCTCCGCTCGCCATTCCGCCACGGTCCGGCCCTCAATCACGCGGTCTGGCACGATCTCCGCCAAGGGCACTAGCACGAAGGCCCGCTCCGTGAGCCTCGGATGCGGGAGAGTCAGGTCCGGCGTGTCGAGGGCGAGGTCGCCCAGGGCAAGGATGTCGAGGTCGACCGCTCGCGGTCCCCAGCGCGGTCCCTCCACGCGCCCGAGCTCCCGCTCGATGGCCTTCGCGGCGAGGAGGAGCGCCTCCGGCTCGAGCTCCGTCTCGCCCGCCGCGCAGGCATTCAGGAAGTCAGGCTGCGGGACGGGCCCCCAGGGCGCCGTACGGTAGAGGGAGGACACGAGCAGGATCTCGACGCCGCGTCCCTCGAGCCGCCGGAGCGCCTCGCGGATGGAAAGGGCGGGATCGCCGAGATTGCCGCCGAGGCCGAGAAGGACGTCACGCATCGCGTCTGCGCGTGATCGCCACAGCCACATGGGCGAACACGGCGTCGATCGGGGCGCCCGGCTTCCTGAGTTCAAGCGTGATGCCGTCGATGGCCGGGAAGGCTTTGAGCAGGGCGTCCGCCACGGCTTCCGCCGCCGCCTCGATCAGCGCGCGTCGGGGATTCTTCAGGGCGGCGGCCGCGACCGCGACGATGTCGGCATAGGAGATCCCGAGCGCGAGATCGTCGGCGCGGCCGGCCGGCCGGAGGTCGATTTCCGCCTCGATGTCGAGCGCGAAGCGCTGGCCCAGCGCTGCCTCCTCCGGGAGGAGGCCGTGACGGGCGAAGACCTGGAGGTCTCGGACGACGATGCGGTCGGCCATTCGGCTATCCCCGGCTGTGTTCAAGCGCGTCTGCCGCTCTCGCGAATCGGCTGACTCGACGGTGGCGAATGTCAACGTTAAGGATGTCGAGGCCTGTGAGTAACGAGGACAACCCGATGCGGCATCTTGGAAACCGGCACGTCCGGACGATGCGGGCGCTGCTGAACGACGCCAATCAGGAGAATTCCAGGATGGTCGCCGCAGCCATCGGCGGGCATCTGGCCAAGCTGACGAACGGCAGGAACCACGACGCGCTCGACGCCGCGACGAACATGGTCCGGGAGACCTCGCTCAGGCTGCTCAGGTCCGTGCACCTCGATGCCGGCGTCGAGGAGGCGAGGCGGCGGGCGCTGCGGTCGGTCGACCTGCTCGACGCCACGCTTCCCGGCCCGGCTTTCCCGGAACACGAGACGCGCCGGGCGCCGGCTCGCCGGCTGTCTTTCCTTCGGCGGCTCACCCCGCAGGCCGTCCTCGCGCGGTCCTGATCACACCATCGCGACGGTGCCGTCGAACTCGTCCAGGTAGACGAGGCGCGGCCCCCGGCGGTGGGTCCAGCCCTCGTAGCGGTCGAGGTCGGCATTGACCGCCTCGTGCGAGATCTCGTCCTGCTTCGCCGCCCGCGCCAGCCGTCCGCCC
>CALMTJ010000295.1:3407-3674 GCA_937872715.1 uncultured Methylobacteriaceae bacterium | reverse complement strand
GACATCTCCACGACGACGCGCGTCGCCGCGTCGAACACGCCGGTGGCGCCGCTCGCGAAAGCGTCGACCGTGCGGCCGATCAGGGCCGGCACCTCCGCCAGCGCTTGCAGGGTGAAGCTGCCGCCCGGCTCCGCCCGCCAGATCGCCGCCGCGCCAGGCCAGGGGTCGGCCGCGACGGCGGCGTATTGCAGGACCGGGGAGGCCGTCCCCGTTCCGGGAAGGTCGAGGATCAGCGCGGCCGGGCGGCCGGGCACCGGCGGCGGCGCA
>CALMTJ010000295.1:0-3397 GCA_937872715.1 uncultured Methylobacteriaceae bacterium | reverse complement strand
TTCTGCTTCGAGATCTCCGGATCCTCGACCCATCCGGCGGGCACCGCCAGCACGCGGCCGGCCGGCGCGTCGAAGATCGCCGGCTCGACCACCACCGTCGACACGCGCCGCACCGCCCCGTCGACGATGCGGGTGATCCGCCCGAGGCTCGGCCCGGCCGTGCCCTCGACCGACACGACGTCGCCCACCTCGAGCGCGAGCGAGCGCGTCGAGAGCGCGAACTCGCCCGTTTCCCGGCCGGCCCAGGCATCCTGGAGCGAGATGTCGGCCAGGCGCTGCGCGTCCGCCCTCCGGGTGACGATGGGGGTGTCGAGGCTCGCCTCGCGACGGCTCGTCCCGGCCAGCCGGCGAGAGCCGACCGCCGCGCGGCCATATTCCCCCTCCCCGTCCGTGAAGCCGAGCTGAAACGAGGCCGGCAGCTCCGTCTCCTGCGCCCGCGTGCGGGACAGGATCGGGGTCTCGCCCTCGGCCGCGAGGTCGTCCGGCCCGACGGTCGCGGCGACCCGGCCGCCGCGACCCCGCCAGCGGATCCCGCCGGCGCCCGCGACCGCGTCGAAGCCGAACACCCTGGCCAGGGGCTCCAGGGCCGAGCGGGCCGACATCGGCCGGTCCACCACGTAGCCGTCGACGAAACCGTCGAGCGGCGCCCCGACCGTCGCGCCGAGGCCGTAATCGACGGTGATCGCGGAGACGAGCCGGTCCAGCGGCGCGCCCTCGATTCGCCCCGTGATCCAGTGCCCCGACTGCCAATTGCCGCCGTCGGCCCAGACGGTGTCGAAATCCGGGAAAGCCGGGAATGGCCGCGCATCCCAGGCCCATACCGACATCCGGGCCGTGTCCACCATGCGGCCGCCATAGGCCCCGGAAACCGGATTCCAGCCGGGCTGGTGCCCGGGGAGGTCCGGATCGAAGCGCGACAGCACCGCTTCCAGGCCGCGCGCCTGGATGAGGTCGTCGCGGGTGCCGCGCGAGAAGGGCGGCACGGCCGATTCCACCGATTTCGGGTCCGGGAAGACGTTCGGCCCGTTGGTGCCCTTGTCGACCGCCGGGATGCCGAGCTCGATCAGCCAGATCGGCTTGCCCTGCGGCACCCAGCCCGTGGCGTCGATCTCGACGCCGCCGCTGCGCTCGACATGGGTGTTCGCCCACCAGCCGACGAGGTCCTTCGGCCGGAACGTCCAGGGCTTGCCGTAGCCTCCGTCCGTGATCGGCGTCCGGACCTGCGCGACGCGGTCGGCATCCGACGCGTAATACCAGTCGAAGGCCTCGCCCGAGCCGACGCAGCTCCGCAGGTAATCGAGGTCGTAGAGGCTGCGAGCGAGCGTCGAATCCGCGTTCGCCGGACCGTCGCGCCAGTCGGAGATGGGCGCGTAATCGTCGATGCCGACCGCGTCGATGGCCGGATCGGCCCAGAGGGGATCGAGCGGGAAGCGCACCTCCGCCCCGCCCGCCAGCACGTGCGCGCCGTATTCCGTCCAATCCGCCGCATAGGTGAGCTTCGTGCCCGGCCCGAGGACGGTTCGCAGCTCGGCCGCGAGGCTCCGGAGCTCCGCGACGGCCGGGTACGCGCCGGGGGCCGACCGGACGCGGGTGCGCCCCACGAGCTCCGAGCCGATCCCGAAGGCATCCACGCCGCCCGCCTGGCCGGCGAGGTCGGCGCAATGGAGGAGGAGGCGCCGGAAATTCCATTCGCCGCGGGTGAAGAAGGACGCGACCTGGTCCGCCGCCGCCGCCGAACCGTCCGGGCTCCCCGGCCGGCCGGGTGCCGGGTCGCAGGTGATGCGGCCGCGCCAGGGATAGGAGGGCTGGCCGGTTCCGCCCGACCGTGGATCGGGAAGGTCGTTGCCGGCGGGGATGTCCATCATCAGGAACGGGTAGAGCGTGACGGCGAGCCCGCGTGACTTCAGCGCCCCGATCAGCCGGACGATTCCGTCGTCGGACGGCGTGCCGCCATAGGCCGGGTAGCCGAAGGCGCGGCTCACCTCCCGGGCCTCCGTCCGGGACATGCCGGCGACGGACCAGGTCGCCCCGGCCGTCGTCTTGTCCGCCACCTCGACCCGGGGCGCGACCGTGCAGGAGCCGGCCCGGAGATCGTCCCCGAACCAGGACACGACGAGCGAGACGTGGCCCAGGTTCGGCAGGAGCGCCCCCATCCAGTCGAGCGAGGCCGCGACGTCCGTCGTGCGCTGGAACTGGTGCGTGTTCTCCGGCGAGGAGGCGCCGAGCCCGAGATCGGCGCTGACAGTCGAGAGGTCGTAGCCGAACTCGCTCGCGCCCGGGATCAGGCAGACGGACCGGATCATCTGCCGGAGCCCATCCACCGGCCGCACCACCTCGAAGGAGAATTGCGGCACGCGGTTGCCCCAGTCGGCGAGGGGCATGCGCTCGAACACCACGTAGGCGAGACCGCGGTAGGCCGGCGCGTTCTCGGCGCCCTCCTTCGCGACGATCAGGGGATCCGGCTCCTGGTCCTCCCCGCCCGTATGGACCCGGATCATCAGCCGGGTCTGGTCCACCTCGCGGCCGTCGGCCCAGATCCGCCGCACGAAGGCGATCGGGCCTTCGCAGAGGCCGATCGCGAGGTTCGCGTGATAGGCGTAGGTCGTGGTGACGGTGGCCGCCGTCTTCTTCGGCGAGCCTAGGCTCTTGCCGCCGCCGGACGTCTGCCGCTCGACGGTCGTCGTCGCGACCTCCTCGAAGCGGGTCGCCCAGATGAGCTGCCCGCCGATCCGCGCGCGTCCGTAGACGCGCGGGACGGGCGCGCCCTCCGTCCCGCCGAGCCCGTTCATCTCCGTCAGGCGCGGTCCTTCGACCGTGCGGGCCGTCTTCCCGCCGCCCGAGCCGAAGATCGCGCCGGCCAGCGCCTGGCCGGCATAGGCGGTCGCCGCGTTGGCGAGCCCGCCGAGGGCGATGTCGGCGGCCTGGAGGATGAGCGTCGTCACGGAAAAACTCCTGGGAACCGGAACGCGCCCGCGAGGTGGCGCGCCCACCAGGGCGCGACCGCCACCTCGGCCACGGCCGCCCCGTCATGGGCGTGGATCATGGCGGCGGCGGAGGCCGCGACCGCGCAATGACTCGCCGGCAGGCGCTCCCGCCAGCGGAAGAGGAGGACGTCGCCGGCCTCGAACGCGGCCGTCGGCCGCGGAACGAGGTGGCGGGCCGCCGCCTCGGCCAGGGTCTCGCGGCCGCCGGCTTGCGCCCAGTCCGGCCCATAGCGCGGCGGCGCCTCCGGCTCCGGGCCGAGGACGTCGCGCCAGACGCCGCGCACGAGGCCCAGGCAATCGCAGCCGATGCCCCGGAGGGAGGCCTGGTGGCGATAGGGCGTGCCGATCCAGAGCCGGGCCGCGGTCACGATGTCGGCCCCGGTCACTGGAACAGGCTCCCGCCGTCGAACGTG
>CALMTJ010000294.1:6491-7944 GCA_937872715.1 uncultured Methylobacteriaceae bacterium | reverse complement strand
TGAACTCGCGGCGCGGGCAGATCCAGGGCCAGGACATGCGCGGCAACGCGAACGTCATCAACGCGATGGTGCCGCTCGCCAACATGTTCGGCTACGTCAACAACCTGCGCTCCATGAGCCAGGGGCGGGCGAACTACACGATGCAGTTCGACCATTACGAGCAGGTGCCGTCGAACGTGGCCGCCGAGGTCCAGGCGAAATACGCCTGATCCTCAACGAACCCATTCGAGAACGCGAAGGTAAGGTGCTGTCATGGCCAAGGAAAAATTCTCCCGTAACAAGCCGCATTGCAACATCGGCACGATCGGCCACGTCGATCACGGCAAGACGTCGCTGACGGCCGCGATCACGAAGGTGCTGGCGGAATCCGGCGGCGCGACCTTCACGGCCTACGACCAGATCGACAAGGCTCCGGAGGAGAAGGCGCGCGGCATCACGATCTCGACGGCGCATGTCGAGTACGAGACGACCAATCGCCACTATGCCCATGTCGATTGCCCCGGCCACGCCGATTACGTGAAGAACATGATCACGGGCGCCGCGCAGATGGACGGCGCGATCCTGGTCGTGTCCGCCGCCGACGGCCCGATGCCGCAGACCCGCGAGCACATCCTGCTCGCCCGCCAGGTCGGCGTGCCGGCGCTCGTCGTGTTCATGAACAAGGTCGACATGGTCGACGATGCCGAGCTTCTCGAACTCGTCGAGCTCGAGGTGCGCGAGCTCCTCTCCAAATACGATTTCCCGGGCGACGACATTCCGATCACCAAGGGTTCGGCGCTGATGGCGCTCGAGAACAAGTCCCCCGAGATCGGCCACGACGCCGTCCTGGCGCTGATGAAGACGGTGGACGAGTACATCCCGCAGCCGGAGCGCCCGATCGACCTGCCCTTCCTGATGCCGATCGAGGACGTGTTCTCGATCTCCGGCCGCGGCACGGTCGTCACCGGCCGCGTCGAGCGCGGCATCGTCAAGGTCGGCGAGACGGTCGAGATCGTGGGCATCCGGGCGACCCAGACGACCACGGTCACGGGCGTCGAGATGTTCCGCAAGCTGCTCGACCAGGGGCAGGCCGGCGACAATGTCGGCGTGCTGCTCCGCGGCACGAAGCGCGAGGATGTCGAGCGCGGCCAGGTCGTCTGCAAGCCGGGCTCGGTCAAGCCGCACACGAAGTTCAAGGCCGAGGCCTATATCCTGACGAAGGAGGAGGGCGGCCGCCACACGCCGTTCTTCACCAATTACCGCCCGCAATTTTACTTCCGGACCACGGACGTGACGGGCGTCTGCACGCTGCCCGAGGGCACCGAGATGGTGATGCCGGGCGACAACGTGACGATGGACGTGGCCCTCATCGTGCCGATCGCCATGGAGGAGAAGCTGCGCTTCGCCATCCGCGAGGGCGGCCGGACCGTCGGCGCCGGCGTGGTCGCGAGCATCATCGAGTAACGCGAATAGC
>CALMTJ010000294.1:0-6481 GCA_937872715.1 uncultured Methylobacteriaceae bacterium | reverse complement strand
GTAATTGCCAGCGCGTCATGGCCGGGCTTGACCCGGCCACCTCGATGAGACGAACGCCGCGCCTTTCCGATCGGGGTGGCCGGGACAAGCCCGGCCATGACGCCGCAGAGATGACACCATGAACCAGAACATCCGCATCCGGCTGAAGGCCTTCGACCACCGCGTCCTCGACGCGTCGACGAAGGAGATCGTGTCGACCGCCAAGCGCACCGGGGCACATGTGCGGGGCCCGATCCCGCTCCCGACCCGGATCGAGCGCTACACGGTCAACCGCTCCCCCCATGTCGACAAGAAGTCGCGCGAGCAGTTCGAGATGCGGACCCACAAGCGCGTCCTCGACATCGTGGACCCGACTCCGCAGACGGTGGACGCGCTGATGAAGCTCGACCTCGCCGCCGGCGTGGACGTGGAGATCAAGCTCTGAGCCGTCCGGCTCGGAGCTTCCTGACAGCGCTCGACTAGGATCAGATCCATGCGCTCTGGCGTCATCGCCCAGAAGGTCGGAATGACCCGCATCTTCACGGAAGCCGGCGAGCACGTGCCGGTCACCGTGCTGAAGCTCGACCAGTGCCAGGTCGTCGCCCATCGCACGGTGGAGAAGAACGGCTACACGGCGCTCCAGCTCGGCATCGGCCGGGCCAAGGTGAAGAACGTCTCCAAGGCCGAGCGCGGCCGCTTCGCGGTCGCCAAGGTCGAGCCGAAGCAGAAGCTCGCCGAGTTCCGCGTGTCGGAGGACGCCATGATCCCGGTCGGGGCCGAGATCACGGCCGACCATTTCGTGCCGGGCCAGTTCGTCGACGTCACCGGGACGACGCTCGGCAAGGGCTTCGCCGGCGGCATGAAGCGCTGGAATTTCGGCGGCCTGCGGGCGTCGCACGGCGTGTCTGTCTCCCACCGGTCGATCGGCGGCACGGGCGGACGGCAGGATCCCGGCAAGACCTTCAAGAACAAGAAGATGCCGGGCCATCTCGGCGTCGAGCGCGTCACCACGCAGAACCTGCGAGTGGTGAGGACGGATGTCGAGCGCGGCCTCATCCTGGTCGAGGGCGCCGTCCCGGGCCATGCCGGCGGATACATCTTCATCAAGGACGCCGTGAAGCGGAAAGCTCCGGCGGACCTGCCCCGACCCGGCAAGTTCCGGGTCGCCGGCGAAGGTGCCGAGGCGGTCGCCGCCGAGGCCCCGGCCGCTGAGGAGAACGCGTGATGCAAGTCGAGGTGAAGACCTTCGGCGGGGAAGGTGCCGGGTCGGTCGAGCTGGACGAGGCCGTGTTCGGTCTCGAGCCGCGCGCCGACCTGCTCGCCCGCTGCGTCCGCTGGCAGCTCGCGAAGCGCCGGGCCGGCACGCACGCGGTGAAGAACCGGGCGGAGATCGCCCGGACCGGCAAGAAGCTGTTCAAGCAGAAGGGCACGGGCTCGGCCCGCCACGGTTCGGCCCGGGCGCCGCAGTTCCGGGGCGGCGGACGCGCCTTCGGCCCGCAGGTCCGCTCGCACGAGCACGACCTGCCGAAGAAGGTGCGGGCGCTGGCGCTCCGGCACGCCCTGTCGTCGAAGGCGAGGGGGCAGACGCTCATCGTCGTGGACGACGCGCGGCTCGACGCGCCGAAGACCAAGGCGCTGAAGGAGCAGTTCGGCAGGCTCGGCCTGTCGTCGGCACTCATCATCTCGGGCGCGGAGGTCGAGCCGAATTTCGGTCTCGCCGCCCGCAACCTGCCGAACATCGACGTGCTGCCCGTTCAGGGCCTCAACGTCTACGACATCCTGCGTCGCGACACGCTGGTCCTCACCCGGGCCGCGCTCGACGCGATCGGGGAGCACTTCCGATGAACGCCGATCCGCGCCATTACGACGTGATCGTGAGCCCCGTGATCACCGAGAAGGCCACGAACCTGTCCGAGTTCAACAAGGTCGTGTTCCGGGTCGCCCCGGACGCGACCAAGCCGCAGATCAAGGAAGCGGTCGAGCGTCTCTTCGACGTGAAGGTCACGGCGGTGAACACGCTCGTGACAAAGGGCAAGGAAAAGGTGTTCCGCGGCCGGCGTGGCCGGCGCTCCGACGTCAAGAAAGCGATCGTCACCCTCGCGGACGGCGAGTCGATCGACGTGACGACCGGGCTCTGAGCGGCAGGGATCGACCATGGCACTCAAGACCTTCAAACCGGTCACGCCCGGCCTTCGCCAACTCGTGATCGTCGACCGCCGGGAGCTCTACAAGGGCAAGCCGGTCAAGTCGCTGACGGAGGGCAAGTCCGCCTCCGGCGGCCGCAACAACCATGGCCGCGTGACGGTCAGGTTCCGGGGCGGCGGCCACAAGCAGACCTACCGCTACGTCGATTTCAAGCGCCGCGAGCACCCGGGCGAAATCGCGAAGGTCGAGCGGATCGAATACGATCCGAACCGCACGGCCTTCATCGCGCTCCTGACCTACCCGGACGGGAAGCAGGCCTACATCCTGGCTCCCCAGCGTCTGACCGCGGGCGACAGCGTCGTGTCGGGCGAGCAGGTCGACATCAAGCCGGGCAACGCCATGCCGGTCGGCAACATGCCGGTCGGCACGATCGTCCACAATGTCGAGCTGAAGATCGGCCGGGGCGGCGCCATCGCGCGCTCCGCCGGGACCTACGCCCAGATCGTCGGGCGCGACCAGGGCTACGTGTCCGTGCGGCTGAACTCGGGCGAGCAGCGCCTGGTTCACGGCCAGTGCTACGCGACGGTGGGGGCGGTCTCGAACCCCGACCACATGAACATCTCGATGGGCAAGGCGGGCCGCAACCGCTGGCTCGGCATCAAGCCGCACAATCGCGGCGTGACCATGAACCCGATCGACCACCCGCATGGCGGCGGCGAGGGCCGGACCTCCGGCGGCCGTCACCCGGTCACGCCCTGGGGCATCCCGACCAAGGGCAAGAAGACCCGCTCCAATAAGCGGACGGACGTGATGATCGTGACGAGCCGTCACAACCGCAAGAAGAAGGGCTGAGCCGCCATGGCACGTTCCCTCTGGAAGGGGCCGTTCGTCGACGGCTACCTCTTGAAGAAGGCCGATGTGGCCCGCAACGGCGGCGGCCGCACCGAGGTCATCAAGACCTGGAGCCGGCGCTCGACGATCCTGCCGCATTTCGTGGGCCTGACCTTCGGCGTCCACAACGGCAAGAAGCACATCCCGGTCTACGTGTCGGAGGAGATGGTGGGCCACAAGTTCGGCGAGTTCTCGCCGACCCGCACCTTCAACGGCCACGCGGCCGACAAGAAGGCGAAGAGGCGCTGACATGGGCAAGGCTACCACCGAACGCGCGCTCCCGGAGAACGAGGCCAAGGCCGTCGCCCGGATGCTGCGCGTCTCCCCGCAGAAGCTGAACCTCCTGGCTCAGCTCATCCGGGGCAAGAAGGTCTCGACCGCGCTGGCCGACCTCGAATTCTCGCGCAAGCGCATCTCGACCGAGGTCCGCAAGTGCCTGGAGAGCGCCATCGCCAATGCCGAGAACAACCACGATCTCGACGTGGACGATCTCGTCGTGAAGGAGGCCTTCGTCGGCAAGGCGCTCGTTCTCAAGCGTTTCCACGCCCGCGCCCGCGGCCGCGGAGCCCGCATCCTGAAGCCTTTCTCGAACCTCACCATCGTGGTTCGCGAAGTTCCTGCCCGCGAAGCGGCCTGAGGTCCTCCCATGGGTCAGAAAGTCAATCCGTTCGGGCTCCGGCTCGGCATCAACCGCACCTGGGATTCGCGCTGGTACGCCGGCAAGGGCGAGTATTCCAAGCTGATGCACGAGGACATGGCCATCCGGGAGGCGCTGGGGAAGCAGCTGAAACAGGCCGCCGTCTCCAAGATCGTGATCGAGCGCCCGCACCGGAAATGCCGGGTGACCATCCACTCGGCCCGCCCGGGCGTCGTGATCGGGAAGAAGGGCGCGGATATCGACAAGCTCCGTAAGCTCGTGGGCTCTATGACGACGGCGGAGGTCGCGATCAACATCGTCGAGGTCCGCAAGCCCGAGGTCGACGCCGTGCTGGTCGCGGAATCGATCGCCCAGCAGCTCGAGCGGCGCGTCGCGTTCCGCCGCGCGATGAAGCGGGCCGTGCAATCGGCCATGCGGCTCGGCGCGCAGGGCATCCTGATCAATTGCGCGGGCCGGCTCGGCGGCGCGGAGATCGCCCGCGTGGAATGGTACCGGGAGGGCCGAGTGCCGCTTCACACGTTGCGGGCGGACGTGGATTACGGCACCGCCACCGCCTTCACGACCTACGGGACGTGCGGGATCAAGGTCTGGATCTGCAAGGGCGAGATCCTGGAGCACGACCCGATGGCCCAGGACAAGCGCATGAACGAGGAGGCCGGCTCCCGGTCGACCGGCCGCCGCGCGGCCGAGCAGGCCGCGTGAGCGGTCGCCGCCAGAGCCGAGGTTAGACAGCCATGTTGCAACCGAAGAAGACGAAGTTCCGTCGCCAGTTCAAGGGACGCATCCACGGCGTCGCGAAAGGCGGGACAGACCTTAATTTCGGCCAGTTCGGGCTTAAATGCCTGGAGCCGGAACGCGTGAACGCGCGCGAGATCGAGGCGGCCCGCCGCGCGATCACCCGCGAGATGAAGCGCCAGGGACGGGTGTGGATCCGCATCTTCCCCGACGTTCCGGTCTCCAAGAAGCCGACCGAAGTCCGCATGGGCAAGGGCAAGGGCGCCGTGGAGTTCTGGGCCGCCCGGGTGAAGCCCGGCCGGATCATGTTCGAGATCGACGGCGTGTCGGAGGATATCGCCCGCGAGGCGCTCCGCCTCGGCGCGGCCAAGCTGTCGGTGCGCACGCGTTTCGTGCAGCGCATCGCCGAGTGAGGTTTGAGATGAAGACGACCCAGCGCTTCGGCGACCTCGGCCGCCTGTCGGCCGACCAGCTGCAGGACGAGTTGCTGTCCCTGAAGAAGGAGCAGTTCAACCTCCGCTTCCAGCGGGCCACGGGCCAGCTCGAGAACACGTCGCGCGTCCGCGTGGTGCGCCGCGACATCGCCCGTATCAAGACGTTGCAGGGCAGGCAGCGCTCTGCCGCCGCGCCGGTCTGAGGAGATCCGAAGATGCCGAAGCGCGTGCTGCAGGGTGTCGTGGTCAGCGACAAGCAGGACAAGACGGTCGTGGTGAAGGTGGAGCGGCGCTTCACCCATCCGGTCCTGAAGAAGACCGTCCGACGCTCGAAGAACTACCACGCCCACGACGAGGCGAATTCCGCCAAGGTCGGCGAGACGGTCTCGATCGAGGAATCGCGGCCCTATTCGAAGCAGAAGACCTGGAAGCTGGTCGAGCCCGCGAATGCGGGGGGCGGCGAGGGCGGTGTCGTGTCGAGCGTGGTCGAGGGCGTCACGGGCGCAGTCGGTGCGGCTCTGGACAAGGTCAAGGGCGCGGTCGGGCTCTCGTAGCGTCCGACGCGACCTCGTCCTGAGGTGCCCGGCCGGCGGCCGGGCCTCGAAGGAGGGCTCCAGGATGCGCCCGGGTGCGTCCTTCGAGGCCTGCTTCGCAGGCTCCTCAGGTGAGGAGCCGAGAGATGAAGCCTGGGGACGTGAGATCCCCGTCGGGCGAAGTCCGGGCCGCCGAAAGGCGGACCGGAAACCGTCCGAGACTTAAGAGAGGTTAGGATCCATGATCCAGATGCAGACGAATCTGGATGTCGCCGACAATTCCGGTGCGCGTCGCGTGATGTGCATCAAGGTGCTCGGCGGCTCGAAGCGGAAATATGCCGGGGTGGGCGACATCATCGTCGTCTCCGTGAAGGAGGCGATCCCGCGCGGCCGGGTGAAGAAGGGCGACGTGATGAAGGCGGTCGTCGTCCGCACCGCGAAGGACATCCGGCGCGCCGACGGGTCCGTGATCCGGTTCGACAAGAACGCGGCCGTCCTCATCAATAACCAGAAGGAGCCGGTCGGCACCCGCATCTTCGGGCCGGTCCCTCGCGAGCTCCGCGCGAAGAACCACATGAAGATCATCTCCCTCGCCCCGGAGGTGCTGTGATGGCGGCGAAGATCAAGAAGGGCGACAAGGTCGTCGTCCTCACCGGCCGCGACACCGGTCGCACCGGCGAGGTGGTCCAGGTGATGCCGAAGGACGAGAAGGCGCTCGTGCGCGGCGTCAACATGGTCAAGCGCCACCAGAAGCAGAGCATGAACCAGGAGGGCGGCATCATCTCGAAGGAGGCGCCGATCCACCTGTCGAACCTCGCCGTCGCCGATCCCAAGGACGGAAAGCCGACCCGCGTCGGGTTCCGGGTCCTCGAGGACGGCCGCAAGGTCCGGTTCGCCAAGCGGTCGGGAGATCTCATCGATGCCTAAATCGCCAAGGACGGCCGAGGCCGGCGCCGCCAACGGGGGCGGCGAGCAGGAGGGCGGCTACGTTCCGCGTCTCCGCCAGCATTACGACGACGTCGTGAGGGCGAAGCTGATCGAGGAGTTCGGCTACACGAACCCGATGCAGGTCCCGAAGATCGACAAGATCGTGCTCAACATGGGCG
>CALMTJ010000293.1 GCA_937872715.1 uncultured Methylobacteriaceae bacterium | reverse complement strand
TCCTTCCACTCGCGTGAGAAGAGTGCACCATCAAATCCCGGGACCAAACATCTAGGAGCCGGCCGGTCCCGAGATTGTCCAGGCTGTCCCGGATCTGGTCGGCGAGGGCGTCCGCCAAGTCGTTCTGCTCGCGCACGCCCCTGATCATGCCGATCCGGCAGGAGGGAAGCGCCGGAAACCCGTCCCGCCGCCCGAGGATCCGCATCCCGGGCTTCACCGCGCTCTCCGGCAGGACGGACACCGCGAGCCCGGCCAGGACGGCCGCCGCGACCGCCGTCGAGTTCCAGCTCACATAGGCCACCCGGAAGGCGCGGCCGCTCCGTTCAAGCGCATCGGTCGCGGAATGGCGCCAACAGCAGGACGCGCGCCCGAGCGCGAGCGGCAGGACGGCCTCGTCCTCGATGCCGTGGCGGGCGGAGGTGACCCAGAGGAGCTGTTCGGAGCGCAGCACCTCCGATTGGCCGTGCCCGTCGACATGGGTGATGATGACGAGGTCGAGCTCGCCGTCCCGCACCTGCTCCACCAGCACGGGCGTCGGCTCGCACACGACCGTCACCTCCGCGCGCGGGTTCGAGCGCGAGAAGGTGGCCAGGATTTCCGGCAGGTAGCGGTCGGCGTAATCGTCGGGCAGGCCGAGCCGCACGCGGCCGGTCAGTTCCTTGTCCGTGAAGGCGGACACGCACTCGCCGCTGAGCCGCACGATGCGGCGCGCGTATTCGAGCAGCCGCTCGCCATCCTCGGTCAGTCGCGAGGCACGACCGTCCCGCGCGAAAACCGCCCGGCCGATCCGCTCCTCCAGCCGCTTCATCTGCATGGACACCGCCGATTGCGTCTTGTGGACGACATCGGCGGCCCGCGTGAACGAGCCCGTATCGGCGATGGCCAGGAAGGTGCGGAGCTGATCGATGTCCAGCAGGTGGGTCATGGCTGCATCAAGCTGAGTGATGGCCGCCATCTAAATCATTCGTTCGACGAATGACAAGCGTGAAGGCAGAAGGGGCGTTGCCGGGCTGCTGCACCGGCGGGAGCTCGAACGGACACCGCCATGTTGACGAGAATCGCCACGCACGCGCCCATCACCGCGACCCCGTTGGCCGATGCCGCCGGGCTCGTCGCCCGCCTGGGAGCCGCCTTCGGCCGCCTCGTTCGCGCCCTCGGCCATCGCCGCGACGTGAGGCTTCTCCTCGATCTCGACGAGCGGGCACTCGACGATATCGGGCTGACCCACAACGACGTGCTCGGCGCTCTCGCCGAACCCCTGACCCGGAATCCGTCGAGCGTGCTGATCGGCTCGGCGGGAAAGCGGAGCCGCGCCCGCCCGACTTAAGGCGTCGCCTTCGCGCCGAACATCCCGTCGAGGATGGCCTGGAGACCCGCGAGGTGCTGCGCCTGCACCTCGCGGCCCGTCTCGAACATCCGGGACAGCACCTCGAACGGGTTGTGCTCCGCAGGCGGGGGTGGAGGCAGCGGCGGCTCGGCCCTGCCCAGCATGGCCTCCGCGAAGCTCGTCCACGGATCCGTCCTAGCCGGCGGCTCCGGCTTGCGGGGCGCGCCGATCCAGCCCGCCATCGTGTCCGACCACACCCGGTAGGGGTCGGACGAGCCGGATCGGCCGGCTGGCTCGTCCCGCTTCAGGTGCTGCAGCCAATCCGCCCATCTCCGGAGGAAGTCCGAGAAACCCTCGACCGACATGAACTTGAACAGCCCGCCGACGAGGGTCGCGGCGATGATCGGCAGCATCTGCTGGAGCACCTGGGTGCCGATGCCGGTCATGGCCGACGCCCGGGCGGCGATCTGCCGGCTCACCTCCGGCGAGCCGAACAGGGCGTTCAGCGCCTGCTGGCCCGGCGCCGCCGAGCCGCCCCGCGCCCCCTCGAAGAACGGGCCGTACAGGCCCGAACTCATGAGCTGGAGAAGCTGGCCGAGCACGTTCGGGTCCTGGAGGCTCTTCTGGAGGCCGAGCGTGAAGGCGGGAAGCAGCGCCTCCACGGCCCGCATCGTCTGGTCGTTGGTCAAGCCGAATCGCTGCGACATCTGGCCGAGGGCCGCGCCGCTCCCCGCCTGTTTCATGATGTCGAAGAGGTTGACCATCCGGAGCTCCGGCCCCGGCCGGCCCTGCGGCGGCGATCGGTGAGGCGCGTGCGAGCCTAGCACGACCGGCCGCGACGTGCTCAACCACGCGGCAGGCCCCGCCGCGCGGGGCAACCGCGGCCGGCGGGCCGGCGGCTCGCACGCCCCGCACGACACCCACTGGACCGGTAGCCTCGCCGACGCGATGGTGCGCCCGTGCGACGCCACCCGCTCCATCCATTCGCCCTCGCGGTGCGCAGGCCGGTTCGCTACGCGGTCGGGCCACTCAATCGGCCCGAGCCGGGCCGTGCCGGCCTCGTGCGCCCGCTTGCCGGGATGGGGCGCCGTGTCGCCGCCTTCGCGGCCGAGATCCTGCCTCCCGTCCTCGCGGCCGCGCTGCTGCTCGCGAGCCGACTGCGGCGGGCGCGGCGGCGCCTTCTCCGGTCGCTCCTTTCCCCGCCCGATGGCCGCGGCCGGAGACGCCTTTCCGTCTCGCACCGGACCGCGCTCCCGGCCGCCGCCCTCGTGCCGGGCGGACGGATCCGGCGCAGGCGGGGCCGCATCCTGACCGGCCGTGAACTGGCGTGGTTCGCGGTGTCGGCGATGGTCACGCTCGGGCTCGTGGCCATCGCCCCCACGCTCGGGATCCCGTTGAGCTTCGGCCAGCCGGAGCCGGTCGCCGTGTTCCTCCGCGCGACGGATTCGCCCTCCTTGGCGACCGCCTCGCCCCCGGCGGAGCGCGCCCGCGCCCTCCCCCGCACGGAGCCCTACCGGATCGTGTGGCCGTTCGAGATCACCGACGGGCTGACCTTCGGTCCGGAAGGCGCGATCCGGACGCGGCTCGCCGGCCTGGAAGGGCCGCCCCGCGACGCCGTGTGCAGCGATCGCGACGGACGGCCCTGGGCCTGCGGCCTCCAGGCGCGCGCCGCCCTGAACAACATCACGCGCCGGCAGGACCTCGACTGCGAACCGGTCGGCCCTTCGGACGGCGAGGTGGTCGTGGCGCGCTGCCGCGGCGAGGTCGACGTCGCGCGGGAACTCGTCCTCGCCGGCTTCGCCCGGTCGGCCGATCGCGACCCGGCCCTGGAGGCGGCGGAGGACGAGGCGAGACGCGAAGGCCGCGGGCTGTGGAACGGCGGCTGGACGGTCAGGATCGCCGCGCGCTAGATGTTTGGTCCCGGGATTTGATGGTGCACTCTTCTCACGCGAGTGGAAGGA
>CALMTJ010000292.1:1832-5117 GCA_937872715.1 uncultured Methylobacteriaceae bacterium | reverse complement strand
GCGCCGGAGCGGGCGCCGGTTCCGGCGCGACCGCGAGGCCGCTCCGGACACCGCCGTCGTCGCTGTTCCCGGCGCCCGCGGCCGTCTGGAGGGCGGCGACGCGGGTGCGGGCCACGGCCGAGCGGTTCTGGGAGACGGGCGATCGGTAGAAGTCGCTGTCCTCGTCGTCGCCGCCGCCGAAGAGAGTGGCCCACAGGCTTTTGCGCGGGCCGCCCTCCTCCGCCTCGGCGTAGGTCAGCCCGGCGACGGTGCCGCCGCGGGCCAGGATCTCGGCCTTCGCGACCTCGTAGCCGTCCAGCGGCTTGCCTTCGCGCGGCAGGTGGACGGTGCGGCCGTCCGGGAACAGCCGCGCGAGCTGGTCGTGCGACATGCGGGGCCAGGACCGCACACTTCCGGCGTCGAGATGGACGAACGGGTTGAGCGCGTTCGGGTAGAAGCCGACGCCGCCTTCCTGCAGGCGCATCCCGACCTCCCGGACCCGCGCCATGGAGACGCCCGGGAGGTAGAAATCCATGGCGAAGCCGCGCATGTGCTGCGAATGCTCGGCGACCGCCCTCGACCGGCGGCGCAGCATCGCGTTGGTCTGCGGCGACCGGTAGGCGGAGACGACGTGGATGGGCTCCCCCGCGCCCACCTCGCGGTAGACCTCCCAGACGATGTCGAAGAGGCGCGGCTCCATCCGGGTCGGCTCGTCCAGGCGCCAGTCGCGCAGCAGCCAGTTCAGCTGCTTGAGCGCCTCGGGATCGTAGGAGCCGTTCCGCCTGAAGGTGATGGAGGCGCTCTCCTTCGTGTGCTCGTGGCAGATCTCGACCGTGCGGGTGTCGCCGTTGGCGACCGCGTCCTGCGTGCCCCGGATGCCGGTCAGGGTCGCGAGCGCCGCCGCCGCGAGGGCGAGCAAGGCCCGCGCCTTCACGGCCGGCCCGCCTGTCTGCCGCACTCCCGTCACGCTGTCGCCTGCCCCCTCGCGCACGGCAGCTTCGCCGTTTTCCCCGGTAAACGGAAGGTTGCCGGGCATGGTTGCCCGGCCGTCAAGACCATCGTCGGTGTTCGTCCCGATCTCGGCCGCGACTAGGTCCGGTTTGCGGCGAAAACATGCCTGGATCCCGCGGGCGGGTTGCCGGGAGGCGGCGCATCCGGCACCACGGTGCGAGGCCCGCCGGGCGGGCGCCGGAGAACGCCGATGACCCGCATCGTCCACGTGAACGGGAGCTTCCTGCCCGCCGCCGAGGCGAGCCTCCCGATCATGGACCGGGGTTTCCTGTTCGCGGACGGCATCTACGAGGTCGCGGCCGTGCTCGGCGGCCGTCTGGTCGACAGCGACGCCCATCTCGCCCGGCTCGACCGCTCCCTCGGCGAGATCCGCATCGCGAACCCCCATTCCGCCGCCGCCTGGACGGCGCTCATGGAGGAGCTGGTCCGCCGGAACGCCGTGGAGGAGGGGCTCGTCTACATCCAGGTGACGCGGGGCGCGGCCGAGCGCGATTTCGGCTTCCCGCCGGCCGGCACCGAGCCGACCGTGGTGATGTTCACGCAGACGAAGAACATCCTGCGCTCGCCGCAGGCCGAGACCGGCATCGCGGTCGTGACGGTGCCGGACCTGCGCTGGAAGCGGCGGGACATCAAGTCGGTCGCGCTCCTCGCGCAGGTCCTGGCCAAGCAGGCGGCCGTGGAGGCCGGAGTGGGCGAGGCCTGGATGGTGGAGGACGGGTTCGTGACGGAGGGTTCCTCCTCGACCGCCTTCATCGTCACGGCCGACCGCCGGCTCGTGACCCGCCCGCTCTCGAACGCCATCCTTCCGGGCATCACCCGGGTCGCCGTGCTCCGGCTCGCGGAGGAGGCCGGCCTCACGGTGGAGGAGCGCCTGTTCAGCCTCGACGAGGCGCATGAGGCGGCCGAGGCCTTCATCACCAGCGCGTCGTCCTTCGTGATGCCGGTGGTCCGCATCGACGGGACGCCGCTCGGCGCCGGCAAGCCCGGCCCGCTCGCCCGGCGGCTCCGCGAGCTCTACATCGCGGAGGCCCGCGGTCCGGCCTGATGGCGGCGGCCGGGCGGCCGGCCCGGCCGGGCCGGGCGCCCGGGCCGGAGGTTGTCAGCCGCGTGCCCGGCGAAGCCGTCCGGGCGACAGGGAGACCGCCATGACGCCTCGTCGAGCCCGGATCGGAGGCGCCGCGCTGGCCGTGCTGGCGAGCCTCGTCGTCCTGCCGGCGGGCGCCCAAACGGCGCCGGCGAACCCCGTCCAGCCCCAGCCGCGCGACCCGAACATGCCGGCGCCGCAGAACACGGTGCCGGAGAAGATCGACCCGTCCGGACCCTCGACCAATCTCAGCGAGAAGCTGGAGAAATCCGACGGGGTGATCACGCCCCGGCTCGACACCACGCCCGCGATCGCGGTCCGACCGCCCGTGCCGAACCCCGGCACGACTCCGGTGATCCCGCCGCCCGGCAGTCCCGGCGGCAACCCGCGGCTCGATCCGAAGTAACGGGTCGCGGCTGCCGGAGGAAGCGGGCCGTCACACGTTGCGGATGGCGCCCCCGTCCACCCGGATGGCCGACCCCGTGACGTAGCTCGCCCGCTCCGAGCACAGGAAGCAGGCGACGTCGGCGAATTCCGCGACGCGTCCGTAGCGGCCGGCCGGGATCGTGGAGCGGGCCGCCTCGGCGATCTCGGCGACGCTCTTGCCCTGCCGGCCGGCATTAGCGGCGTCGAGCTCCGCCGTGCGGTCCGTCTCGATCCGGCCGGGCAGGATCATGTTCACGGTGACGCCGTCGGCCGCGACCTCCGCCGCGAGGGTCTTCGCCCAGCCGAGGATGGACGAGCGGAGCGCGTTGGAGATGACGAGGTTCGGGATCGGCTGCACCACGCCAGAGGAGCCGACGACCAGGATGCGGCCGAAGCCTCGCGCCCGCATGGACGGAAGGGCGAGCCCGGCCAGGCGGAAGACGGGCAGCACCATGGCCTCGAATTGCGGCATCCAGGCGCCGGCATCGGCGGTGAGCGCGGTCGCGGGCGGCGGGCCGCCGGTATTGGCGACCAGGATGTCGAGCGGGCCGCCCAGCATGGCGGCCGCGCGGGCGTGGATCGTCTCGGCCTCGTTCTTCAGGTCGGCCACGAGATAGGCGGCCCGGCCGGGGCCGCGCGCGTTGATCGCGTCCGCGGCCTCCCTCAGCCTGCCTTCGCTCCGGGCCGTCAGCAGCACGTCGGCGCCTTCGAGCGCCAGCGCGTCCGCGATCCCGCGTCCGAGCCCCCGGCTCGAGGACAGGACCAGCGCCCGCTTGCCTTTCAAC
>CALMTJ010000292.1:1394-1711 GCA_937872715.1 uncultured Methylobacteriaceae bacterium | reverse complement strand
GCGCCTCGCCCTCGGCCCGGCAGGCGGCGAGCTCGGCCTCGCGCCGGCGCAGGAGCGCGCCCGTTCCACCGAGGCCGCGCCAGAGCTGCGCGCCGAGAAGAAGCGCGGCGAGCCCGAAGCCGAACAGGAAGGCGAGGATCTCGGACAAGGAAGCCCATCCGGGGGAGACGCCCGGATGTCGCAGAGTTGCGGCCTGCGCGGAAGAGCCCGTCAGAATGGATTCCAGGTCGGGCTGTCGGTGAATTTCAGGTAGCCGACATTGGCGCCGAGCCGCAGCCCGATGCCGAGGCGCTCGGCCTCCTCGCGCCACCAGCCGA
>CALMTJ010000292.1:0-1384 GCA_937872715.1 uncultured Methylobacteriaceae bacterium | reverse complement strand
GTCCGGATCGGCACCACCACCATGTCGTCGGCCTTGGCGGCCGTGAGGCCGACCCCCGCGATCAGGAAGGCCGAGCCGTCGATCTCGACGAAGCGGCGATAGAGCTCCGGCACCGCCTGGAGGTTGTAGACGAGCATCATCGTCCGCGAGCCCTCGCCGCCGAAATCGAATCCGAGCGTCGGTCCCTGCCAGAAGACCCGCGTTCCGGCCCCGCGGCGGCGGTAGATGATGCCCTCCCCGTAGCGCAGCCCGCCGAAGAAGGCGCCGGAGCCTTCCTGTCCGAGGATGTAGCCGTTCGGCCGGCCCCAGCGCCGCGTCGCCTCCTCGATGCCGCGGGCGAGGCCGCGGCTGACGCCGCCGAAGAACTGGGGCCCGGAATCGACGAGCTCCTGCGGGGTGAACGTGTCCGGCTCGCCAGGCCGGGGCGGCGCCGCGAATGCGGCCGAGCCCGCATGAGCGAGAAGGAGGGCGAGGGCGGCGAGCGCCCGGACGGCGATGCGCGGCATGCGCGTCTCCTGGCCTCCGGCCGGCCGGAGGCGGGTAACGTGATATTCGCGGCCGCGCGCGATGGTTCGCATTCCGGCCGAGCCGCGACGGTAGCGTGTTAAGCTTAATGAAGTCTGAGTCGCCGAACCTGCGCCCGCTCATCCCCGCCATCCCGGGCGGGAGATCGCGCAGGCGCCTGCTCCTGCTCGCCCTGCTGGCGGGGAGCGGCTCCTCGGCCGCCGGGAGCGATCCGTTGCCCCCGCCGACGATCGGAACGAGCGAGCTGTACGCGGCCGATCTCCGGTCGGGGCTCGCCCTCTTCGGCATAGACCCGGTGAGCTACTGGACCGAGCCCCGGCCGAGGCCGGGGCGGCCCGACCGCGAGATCCTGTGGGCGGGGCTCGCGTGGAGGTTCGCCGGCACGGCGAACCTCGAAGCCTTCCGCCGCGACCCGGACGGGTTCGCTCCGAGGCTCGGCGGCTACGACGCGGAGGCCGTCGCGGCCGGGCGGCTCGTTCCTCCCGATCCCGGCCTCTTCGTGCTGCGTTCCGGGCGCCTCTACCTGTTCCGGACGGAGGCCGCCCGGTCCCGCTTCTTGGCCGATCCGGCCCGGGAGGAGGCGGCGGAATCGCGCTGGCCGGCGCTGGAGGCGACGCTGGTGCGCGGCTGAGTCCTCACCGCCGGGACGGCGCGAAGGCGGCACCCATGCGCGGGGCCGACGTCACGAGCCGGGTGGCCGCGAGGCCGTCGGCGACGGACAGCGCCAGCGCGAGCCGCATGTCGCCCTTCGCCCGGGACAGGTAGGAATTGATGGCCGTCGCCACTTCGAGCCCGCTCCCCTCCCCGGCCGCCCGGCTCCCGGCGAACTCGTTTCTGCCCGTCCCGTCCATGATTCGCC
>CALMTJ010000291.1:11864-12162 GCA_937872715.1 uncultured Methylobacteriaceae bacterium | reverse complement strand
GGCTGTAGGCCAGCCATTGCGAGAGCTTGTGGAACGGGACGAGCCCGGCCGTCCCGCCGGCGCCGCCGATCAGCGGGTGCCGCCACGTGTCGCCGAGATCGACGCCGCCCAGCTCGATACGGCCCGGCCAGACGGGGCCGAGATGGTGCAGGATAGCCTCCAGGATCGCCGAGGCGGCGATGCGTTCGCCCGGGCTGCGGGCGACGAGGAAGTCGAAGAGGCCGCCGGGCCTGGGGTCGTCCCGCAGGCCGAAGACGTCCGGCGCGGCCTCGACGGCGCGGCCGAGCCGGTTCAGGAG
>CALMTJ010000291.1:4019-11854 GCA_937872715.1 uncultured Methylobacteriaceae bacterium | reverse complement strand
CGGCCTGCATGCCGCGCCCGAGCTCCAGCACCGACAGGGCCGCCAGCGCGCCGCCATCGGCCCGGAACGGCTCCGTCATCCGGCCGGAAAAGGCGCCGCCGATGAACATGTCGAAACTCGCGACGGCGAGCCCCTCCGAGCGGGCGAAGGTCTCGCCCGTGCGGCCCTCCTCGTAGCGCCAGGCCGGGCCAGCCCCCGCGTCGAGGAGCACGGATACGATCGCGAGGTCGAACGCCGCCCGGGCCCGCTCCCGCGGGTCGGCGAAGGGCTGAGCTTCGGCCAGCGTTCCCCAACGGTCGAGGCCGCCGGCCGTGAAATGCCGCCAGCGCGCGTGGAACGGGATGTCGAGCGTCGGATGCGCGGCCCGGATCGTCCTGACCACCTCGCCGGCGCAGGCGTCGAGCCGGCCGAGATCGAGCGCGAGGTGATGCAGCCGGTCGGCCTCGGCGAGGCGCATCATGTCGGCCGCGCGCTCCCGCACGGCCGCCGCGGTGAGGAGGTTGTCGGCCCCGGAGCGGGCCGGCGGGGGCGAGGGGGGAGGCTGCGCCATTGGGGAGCGATGCCATGTTCCGGCCGTCCGGGCCAGCGCGTTCAGCCCTTCAGCACCGTCCTGATGACGAGCCCGGCCGCACCGACGCTCAGCACGCCGGCCGCCCAGAGCGCCACGAACCAGCCGAGCCGCCGCAGCATGGGATCAGTGGTATCCCGTGTCGGCCGTGACCTTGCCGCGGAACAGCCAGTACACGTAGCCGGTATAGAGGAGGATCAGCGGCACCAGCACGGAGGCGCCGACGAGGAGGAAGAGCTGGGTCGAGGGCGGCGCGGCCGCGTCCCAGATGGTGATCGCCGGCGGCACGATGTGCGGCCACATGCTGATGCCGAGTCCGACATAGGACAGAAAGAAGAAGCCGAGCGCGCACAGGAAAGGCGCCGCATCCTCCTCCTCGTGCAACGCCTTGCGGAAGCGCCAGGCGAGGGCGAGCACGAGGAGCGGCACGGGCGCCGCGTAGATCATGTTCGGCAGGCTGAACCAGCGCGTCCGGAACGGCTCGCTCAGCACCACCATGGCGAGCGAGATCGCCGCGATGGCGCCGAGCGTGAAGAGCCCCAAAGGGCCGGCGAGGCGCCGGAACCTCCATTGCAGCTCTCCCTCCGTCTTCCAGATGAGCCAGCACGCCCCGAGGAGCCCGTAGCCGACGACGAGGGCGAGCGACGTCGCCATGCTGAACGGCGTCAGCCAGTCCCACCAGCCGCCCGCATAGGCGCGGCCCTCCACCCGGATGCCCTGGACGAAGGCGCCGAGGCAGAGCCCCTGGCAGAGCGCGGCCGCGATGCTGCCTCCCGAGAAGGACCGGTCCCAGAAGCGCCGCGCCCGTTCCGTCTCCATCCGGAAGCGCATCTCGAAGGCGACGCCCCGGAAGATCAGCGCCAGCAGCATCAGGACGAGCGGCATGTACAGCGCCGGCAGGATGGTCGCGTAGGCGAGCGGGAACACGGCCAGCAGCCCGCCTCCGCCGAGGACGAGCCAGGTCTCGTTTCCGTCCCAGACGGGGGCGACCGAGTTCACCATCACGTCGCGCTCCCCCCGCCCGTGCACGAACGGGAACATGATGCCGATGCCGAGGTCGAACCCGTCCATGCACACGTAGAGGAACACCGCCGCGGCGATCAGGCCGGCCCAGACGAGGGGGAGGTCGAGATCCATCGCGCTACTCCGCCGGCCGGGGCATCGCCCGCCCGCCCGTCTCCGCGAGCGCCGGCGCCGGAGTGATGCCGGCCGTCCGGACCGGCTGGCCGCCGGGAGGTCCCTCCTCGTGCGGATGCGGCGGCTGCCCGAAGAGCCGGAACAGGTACCAGACGCCCGCGCCGAACACGGTGAAGTAGACGAGGATGAAGGCCAGGAGGGAGGCGGCGACGCCGGGCTGCGCGATCGGTGACGCCGATTCGGCCGTCCGCAGCAGGCCGTAGACGGTGAAGGGCTGGCGGCCGCCCTCCGTCACGATCCAGCCGGCCGTCCCCGCGATCAGGCCGGACGGGCCCATCGCGACCGCGAAACGGTGCAGCGAGCGGTTCTCGTAGATGCGGCCGTGGCGCCTCATGAGGAGGGAGAAGGCGCCGAGCGCGATCATCCCCATGCCCATTCCGACCATGGTCCGGAAGGCCCAGAAGACGAGCGGCAGGTTCGTGGGCCAGGTGTCGCGCGGGAAGGCCTTCAGACCCCGCACCTCGCCGTTCGGGTCGTGGGTCAGGTACAGGCTCGCGAGGTTCGGAATCTCGACCGCGTAGCGGGTCTCTCCGGCGGCCGCGTCCGGCAGCCCGAACAGGATGGCGGGCGCGCCGCGCTGGGTCTCGAAATGGCCTTCCATCGCGGCGAGCTTGGCCGGCTGATGGTGGAAGGTGTTGCCGCCGTGGAGGTCGCCCAGCACGAGCTGGACCGGCGCCACGACCGTCGCCATCCACATCGCCATGGAGAACATCAGCCTGGCGCGCGGGTTGCGCCGGTCGCCCAGCAGGTGCCAGGCACCGACCGCGCCGACGATCATCGCGGTCGTCAGGTATGCGCCCGTCAGCGTGTGGGCGAAGCGGTAGGGAAAGGACGGGTTGAAGATGATGGCGAGCCAGCTCTCCGGCATGAAGCGACCGTCCGGCGAGAGCGTGTAGCCCCGCGGCGTATGCATCCAGGAATTGGCGGCCAGGATCCAGAAGGCCGACATGGTGGTGCCGAAGGCGACAAGGCAGGTCGCGAGGAAATGGAGGCCTCGGCCGACCCGGTTCAGGCCGAACAGCATCACGCCGAGGAACCCCGCCTCCAGGAAGAAGGCGGTCAGGACCTCGTAGCCGAGAAGCGGACCGATGGTCGGCCCGACCTTGTCGGCGAAGACGGACCAGTTCGTCCCGAACTGGTAGGACATCACGATCCCGGACACGACGCCCATCGCGAAGGCGACCGCGAACACCTTCAGCCAGTACTTGAACGTGTCGAGGAAGACGGGATCGCCGGTCCTCAGCCAGAGGGCTTCCAGCACCGCGAGGAAGCTCGCGAGCCCGATCGTGAAGGCCGGGAACAGGAAGTGCCAGACGACCGTGAAGGCGAACTGGAACCGGGCGAGATCGATCGCGCTCGGCAGGGCGTCAAGGGACACGACCGTCTCCGGGGACCAGCGCGGTTGCCGATCCCGAATTTATCATGGGGCCGGAGCGGGCGCGACGACCGCCGGTGCCGCAGGGCCGGCTGAACGGCGGGCCGCCGGGGTCCTGTCCGGAACGGGACGATGTCGGCCTGGAGGGCTGCGGCCTGCGCTCAGAACCCTTGCAGCACCACGACCTTCGGCGTGCCGGGCAGCGTGTCGCGGGAGATGGTGATGGCGCTGCTCTCGCTTCGGGCCACGTCCCAGCCCTGCTGCCGGCTCCGGTCGAGGAAGCGGTTCAGGGTGGACGGTCCGAAGAAATGCATGGGGATCATCATGCGGGCGTTCAGTGCCGAGAGCACTTCCATCATACCGTCGAGATCGAGCGTGTAGGAGCCGTCGACCGGGACCAGGACCACGTCGATGCGGCCGAGCTGCTTCAGGTGCTCCGGCGTCAGCGTGTGGTGGAGGTGGCCGAGATGCGCGATGCAGAGATCGGCGGTCTCGAACACGAAGATGGAGTTGCCCTCGGGGATCGTCGCGTCGCCGCCCCATTGCCGGATGTTCGTGACGACGTTGCGGATGCGGACGTCCGCGATCTGCTGATCCCAATGCGGGGCCGGGCCGCCGGCCTGGTTCCAGCCGCGCAGGATCGTCTTGATGCCGGGATCGGGATTGTTCGAGTAATGCGTCGAATGCGCCCGGTTCATGGTGACGACGTCCGGCACCACGCTCGGCCGGACGTAGTCGTTGTAATCCGTCACGATCTTCAGGCCTTGCGGGCTCTCGATCAGGAAGGTGGCGTGGCCGACGAAGGTGACGCCGACCTCGTTCGGCTTCAGCGCGGCCCTCACGATCGGTAGGTCGCGACTGGCCACGAGGCCGGGGCATCCCTCCTCGGCGGCCCGGACGCCCGCCGTCCCGACGGCCAGCCACGCGAGGAGGCCGAGGAGGAGACGCAGGGGAGGGATCATGGCGACCTCGCGACCGGACCATCCTTGCACGATTCGGGCCCGTGGCCGCTCCTCACCCCCATTCGGACGAGGCGATGCGCCGGAGGTAGGCGCCGTATTCGTTGCCGATGCCGCTCGCGAGCTCCTTGAGCGCGTCGGTCGAGATGAAGCCCTGCCGCCAGGCGACCTCCTCCGGGCAGGCGATCTTCAGCCCCTGCCGCTGCTCGACGGCCCGGACGAAGGCGCCGGCCTCGTGCATCGCCTCCACCGTCCCGGTATCGAGCCACGCCGTGCCGCGCGGCAGGCGCGTCACCCGCAGGCGGCCCTCGGCCAGGTAGCGGGCGTTCACCGCCGTGATCTCAAGCTCGCCACGCTCCGAGGGCCGGATGTCCCGGGCGATGTCCACCACGTCCGGCCCATAGAAGTAGAGGCCCGTCACGGCGAGGTCGCTCTTCGGCCGCTCGGGCTTCTCCTCGACTGAGACGGGGCGTCCCGACCGGTCGAGCTCGACAATCCCGAAACTCCGCGGGTCGGCCACCTGGTAGGCGAAGACCACCGCCCCGTCGCCGACGGAGGCGGCCTCCCGGAGCTGGCCCGTCAGGCCGGCACCGTAGAAGATGTTGTCGCCGAGCGCGAGCGCGCAGCCGCGGCCATCGAGGAAGTCCTCGCCGATCAGGAAGGCCTCCGCGAGTCCCTTCGGCCGCTCCTGTTCGGCATAGCCGATCCGCAGGCCCCAGCGCTCGCCCGAGCCGAGCAAGGCCCGGAACAGCGGCAGGTGCTCCGGGGTTGAGATCAGGAGGATGTCGCGGATCCCCGCCAGCATCAGCGTGGTGAGGGGGTGATAGATCAGCGGCTTGTCGAAGATCGGCAGGAGCTGCTTCGACACGGCGTGCGTGCCCGGGTGGAGCCGCGTGCCGCGCCCCCCGGCCAGGATGATGCCCTTGGCGGTCACGGTGAAGACCGGGACGGCGCGCCCCGGTCGGCGAAAGGCGGCGGCCGGAGCGGCGGGCGCGAGGCTACGCGGCGCTCTTCGCCGCGATGCCCTTCTCGCTCATGAGCTCCTGCAGCTCGCCCGCCTGGAACATCTCGCGGGTGATGTCGCAGCCGCCCACGAACTCGCCCTTCACGTAGAGCTGCGGGATGGTCGGCCAGTTCGAATAGCTCTTGATGCCGTCCCGGACGGCCGGGTCCTCGAGGACGTTGACGCCTTTGTACGGCACCCCGAGATAGTTCAGGATCTGGACGACCTGCCCCGAAAACCCGCATTGCGGGAATTGCGGCGTGCCCTTCATGAACAGCACGACGTCGTTCGACTTCACCTCGGTCTCGATCAGGGTGTTGGCATCGGTCATGGCTCGGCGCTTTCGTTTGGGCGTTTCAGAACGTCATATAGCCGGTTTCAGGCCTTTTCGTAAGTGAAGGCCGGCCGGGCGAGGCCGGCCCGCTCGAACGGGCAGGCGCCGCCTTCCACGATGCGGTCGCGGCCGAGGGCTGGCTCCAGGCGAGGAGATCTCTCCCGGTCCGCCGGAACGAATCGGTCGGTAAAGGCTTTGGGCCAATCAAGATTGATTGTGCGCCGCAATGCTCGAAGCCGACGATCGCAAGGGTGCAGGAACGTGGCCCGGCCGCGAGGCCGGCCACGCACTGACGGACGGGGAATGGCGCCTGCTGTCGGACGCGGCGGAGGACGAGGCGCGCGCTCCGGACGGGCCGAAGAACGATCCGCCGAAGAAGCCGGGCGACGACCGGCCAGGCGAGGACGGGAAGGCGCCCGAGGCGGCGGGCGGCGGAGACGACCCTGCCGAGGGCGAGGCGGGCGAAGAGGAGGAGAAAGGCGGGGCGGCGAGATTCGTCCGCAAGCACCCGATCGCGCTCGCGGTCGGAGCGGTGGTTCTCCTTCTCGCGATCGCGGCCGGTATCGTCTGGTACCTCCACGCCCGCCACTTCGAATCGACGGACGACGCCTTCATCGATTCCCGCCAGTTCTCGCTCTCGCCCAAGGTCGGCGGCTACATCAAGGACGTGCTGGTGACCGACAACCAGCATGTGCGGGCCGGCGACGTCCTCGCGCTGATCGACGAACGGGACTACGTCGTGGCGCTCGATCAGGCGCAGGCCCAGATCGCGGCGGCGACCGCGAACGTGCAGAGCGCCGTCGCCCAGATCGCCGCGCAAGAGGCGCAGGTCCAGGAATCGCAGGCCGCGGTCTTGCAGAGCCAGGCGGCGTTCGAGTTCTCGCAGGTCGAAGCGCAGCGCGCGGAGGATCTCGCGACCAAGGGGGCCGGCACCGTCCAGCGCTCGCAGCAGACGAGGTCGGAGCTTGTCCAGGCCCAGGCCAACCTGACCCGCGCGAAGGCCACGGTGGTGGCCGCGCAGCGTCAGGTCGGGGTGCTCCAGGCGCAGCAATCCTCGACCACGGCGAGCCTCGGCCAGGCGAGGGCCCAGCTTGAACAGGCGCAGCTCAACCTGTCCTACACGAAGGTCGCGGCCGCGCAGCCGGGCCGGATCGTGCGGCTCACGGGCGCCAAGGGGCAGCTCGCCCAGGCCGGGCAGGCGATCGCCATGTTCATTCCGGACGAGATGTGGGTGACGGCGAACTTCAAGGAAACGCAGCTCGCCGACATGCGGCCCGGGCAGAAGGTCGAGATGACCATCGACGCCTATCCGGCCCGCCGCTTCGAGGGGCACGTCGCTTCCATCCAGTCCGGCTCGGGGACGGCCTTCAGCCTGCTGCCGGCCCAGAACGCGACCGGAAACTACGTGAAGGTCGTGCAGCGCGTGCCCGTTAAGCTCGTCTTCGACAACCTCCCGGACGACGTCGCCGTCGGGCCGGGCATGTCCGTCGTGCCGCGCGTCACGGTCCGGTGAGCGAAGCTGGCCGGGCAAAGGGCGGGGCCGCCGTCAATCCGTGGCTCGTCGCGATCGTGGTGTCGATCGCGACCTTCATGGAGGTGCTGGACACCACCATCGCGAACGTGGCCCTCCGATACATATCCGGCGGCCTCGCGGTCGGGCCTGACGAGGCCGCCTGGGTCGTCACGACCTACCTCGTCGCGAACGCGATCGTGCTCTGCGCCTCGGGCTGGATCGCGGTCGCCATCGGGCGGCGCAACTTCTTCCTGATCTGCGTCGGGACGTTCACGGTCGCGTCGCTGCTATGCGGCTTCGCCTGGGACTTGCAGTCGCTCCTGTTCTTCCGCGTCCTGCAGGGCCTGGCGGGTGGCGGAATGACGCCCGTCGCGCAATCCATCCTGGCCGATTCCTTCCCTCCCGAGAAGCGCGGGCAGGCGTTCGCGCTCTACGGCGTCGCCGTCGTCGTGGCGCCGGTGGTCGGCCCGACGCTCGGCGGATGGCTGTCCGACAACGTCTCCTGGCACTGGTGCTTCCTGATCAATGTGCCGGTCGGCGTGATGTGCTTCGCGCTCATCCAGCTCATGGTCGAGGATTCGCCCAGGGCCAAGAAGGAGCGTCGCGAGCAGGCGAAGCTCGGGTTCGATTTCGACGTCGTCGGCTTCATCCTCGTGGCCGGGTTCCTCGGCGGGCTCGAGGTGTGCCTCGACGAAGGGCAGCGGAAGGATTGGTTCGGGTCGAACCTGATCCGCACCTTCGCGGCGATCTCGGCCGACATCGAGCGCGAGTGGCTGGCGCTGGGCGTCCCGCCCGGGCGGATCGTCCGGACCGCGAGCGGGGTCGACGCCCGCCACTTCCGCCCCGGCGACCCGTCGCCCGAGGTCGAAACGAACCTCCCGCCGAG
>CALMTJ010000291.1:0-4009 GCA_937872715.1 uncultured Methylobacteriaceae bacterium | reverse complement strand
CCGTGTCGTTCATCCTGTTCATCCCCTGGGAGCTCAGCCGGAAGAAGCCGCTGGTCGACCTCAAGATGCTGTTCAGCCGCCAGTTCGGATCGTGCTTCCTGGTGATGCTGGCGACGGGCGCGATCCTCATCGCGACGACGCAGTTCGTGCCGCAGCTCCTCCAGGAATATTACGGGTACACGGCAACCTGGGCCGGCCTCGCACTCTCGCCCGGCGGGATGGCGACCGTCGTGATGATGGCGCTGGTGGGACGGCTGACCGGCACGGTGCCGGCCAAGTGGCTGATCATCGCGGGCGCGGTCGTCATCGCGGCGGCGATGTACAACCTGACGAACATCTACGGCGACCTGAACTTCGGCTGGTTCGTGTGGCAGCGCGTCTATGTCGGGGTCGGGCTGCCGCTGATCTTCCTGTCCATCACGTCTGCCTCCTACGAAGGCATTCCCAAGAACAAGACGGACCAGGCCTCTGCCCTGATCAACGTCGCCCGCAACACGGGCGGCTCCATCGGCGTGTCCATCGCCCAGAACGTCCTCGCCTACCGGCAGCAATTCCATCAGAGCCGGCTGGTGGAGAACGTCGTCCCGTCGAACCCCGCCTATCAGGAGACGCTGCAGCAGATGACGCAGGCCTTCCAGGAGCGCGGGTCGTCCGCCCTCGACGCCGCGAACCAGGCCTTCGCGGCCATCGGCCAGGCCGTGGCCGAGCAGGCGGCCTATCTCGCCTATATCGACGTGTTCTACGCGCTCTGCCTGATGGCGCTCACCGCCGTGCCTCTGGCGCTCCTCATCCGCGAGCCGAAGGGACCCGCCCCGGCAGGGGCGCATTGAGAGGGAGGCGAGAGCGGTTCCGCTCGTTCCTTCTCCCCTTGCGGGAGAAGGTGGGCCGACGAAGTCGGGTCGGATGAGGGGTCGAGCGGCACGTGTCTCGCCGCGATGTCTCGAGCCGCGCCCAGTCTCTCGCCGTGTAAGGCGTCGTGCTCCAACCCTCGCCGAGGACATGCTGCGGCGCGAGTTGCGCGCCCGCCGTCGCGACGGCCTCGAAAGTTCGGTGAACCCCTCATCCGACCTCCGCTGACGCGGAGGCCACCTTCTCCCGCAAGGGGAGAAGGCAGCGCACCGACAAGACCCTCTCCCATTCCCCGGACGTGAAGCACGGCTCAACCCGGACGTGTTCCCGCCTACCACCGGCACGAGGGCTCAGAACGCCGTGCGCTGGCGGATGGCGGCCGAGAGGGTGCCCTCGTCGAGGTAGTCGAGCTCGCCGCCGACCGGCACGCCGTGGGCGAGACGCGTCACCTTGACCGGGAGGTGTCGGACGAGGTCGGTGACGTAGTGGGCGGTCGTCTGCCCGTCGACGGTGGCGCCCAGCGCGAGGATCAGCTCGCGCGTCCCCGGTTCCGCCGCCCGGCGGACGAGGGCCTCGATCGCGAGGTGCTCGGGCCGCACGCCGTCAAGGGCGGAGAGGACGCCCCCCAGCACGTGGTAGGACGCCCGCAGCGCGGCGGCGCGCTCCAGCGCCCAGAGGTCCGGCACGCCCTCGACAACCACGATGATGGAGGTGTCCCGGCCGGGGTCGCGGCAGATCGTGCAGGGATCGCTCGTGTCGACGTTGCCGCAGGTCCGGCACGTGACGATGCGCTCGCTCGCGACCCGCATCGCCTCGCCGAGGGGGCCGAGCAGCTGCTCGCGCCGGGCGATGAGGTGCAGGGCGGCGCGCCGGGCCGAGCGCGGCCCGAGACCCGGCAGGCGCGCCAGGAGCTGGATCAGCCGCTCGATCTCCGGCCCGGCCGTGGCCTGAGCCATCGGCTCAGAACAGCTTCATCCCGGGAGGAAGCGGCAGGCCGCGCGTCACCTCCGCCATCCGCTCCTGCACGACCCGCTCGGCCCGGCCGCGGCCATCGTTCAGCGCCGCGACCAGGAGGTCCTCGAGGATCTCCCTCTCGTCCGGGACCATGAGGGACGGGTCGATCGCGACGGACTTCACCTCGCCCTTGGCGGTGGACACGACCGTCACCAGGCCGCCGCCGGCGCTGCCGTCCACCTCGATCGTCTCCAGCTCGGCCTGGGCGTCCGTCATCTTCTGCTGCAGGCCCTGCGCCTGCTTCATCAGCCCCATGATGTCCTTCATCGTTCCTCCTCGCGGGCACGGATCCGGCCCGCTCACGTGTCGTCGGCGTCGGTCTCGTCCGCGATCTCGGCGCCGGGGAACGAGGACAGCACGGCCTGGACGAGCGGATGGCTCGTCGCGTCGTGCCGGCGCTCGCGCTCGCTCGCATCCCGCTTCTCGGCGAGCGTCGGCTGCCCGGGCTCCCGCGAGACGGTCACCATCCAGCGCCGCCCTGTCCAGGCGTTCAGGGCGCGGGTCAGCTCGTTCGGAAGTCCTGGCGCCGCCCTCTCGGTCAGCGCCAGCTCCACATGCCCGTCCTCGAACCGGACCAGCCTGACGTCCCGCTCCAGCGCGGTCTTGAGCTGGATCTCGCGCCGCTCGCCCGCCATCGCGACGACGTCCTCGAATCGCCGGAAGGCTGTCGCGGGTTCGGGCGCCGCCGCCGGACGGGGCATCGGCGACGCCGCCAGCGCCGTTCCGCCCGCACCGCTCCCACCGCCGGACCGCGGCGCGGGCGGAGGTGGCGGCGGGAGTTCGGGCGCGCCCTCTGCCGGGGCGGCCCGCAGCCGGCGGAGCGCCTCGTCGGGGGTCGGCAGGTCCGCCGCGTAGGCGAGGCGCACGAGCGCCATCTCGGCGGCCGCGAGCGGCTTCGGCGACGCGGCCACCTCCGGCGCCGCCTTGGACAGGATCTGCCAGGCGCGCGACAGGGTGCGGATGGAGAGGGCGCGGGCGAAATCGGCGCCCCGCACCCGCTCCGCCTCCGTCAGCACGGGGTCGCGGGCGGCCTCCGGGACGAGCTTCAGCCGCGTCACGAGATGGGTGAAGGCGGCGAGATCCGTCAGCATCTGGCCGGGATCGGCTCCGGCATTCCAGCCGGCCGTCAGCACGGCGAAGGCGGACGGAACGTCGCCCCGCATCGCGGCCTCGAAGAGGTCGATCACCTGGCCGCGATCGGCGAGGCCCAGCATGTCCCGGACGGCCGCGGCCGCGACCGTGCCGGAGCCGTGCGATACCGCCTGGTCGAGGAGCGACAGCGCGTCCCGGACGGAGCCCTCCGCCGCCCGGGCGATGGTGGAGAGCGCGTCCGGCTCGGCCTGGACGTCCTCCGCCGCGCAGATGCGGGCGAGGTGCTCGGTCAAGACGGCACCGTCGACCCGCCGGAGATCGAAGCGCTGGCAGCGCGACAGGATCGTGACCGGAACCTTGCGGATCTCCGTCGTGGCGAACACGAACTTGGCGTGCGGCGGGGGCTCCTCCAGCGTCTTCAGGAACGCGTTGAAGGCCGGCGTCGACAGCATATGCACTTCGTCGATGATGTAGACCTTGTAGCGCGCCTGGGCCGGCGAATAGCGCACGGCATCGGTGAGCTGCCGGATGTTCTCGACGCCCGTATGGGAGGCGGCGTCCATCTCCAGCACGTCGACGTGCCGCGATTCCATGATCGCCCGGCAATGGATGCCGAGATCCGGCATGTCGACCGTCGGGCCGCCCACGCCGCCCTCCGTCTCGTAATTGAGGGCGCGGGCGAGGATGCGGGCGGTGGTGGTCTTGCCGACCCCGCGCACGCCGGTCAGCATCCAGGCCTGGGGGATGCGGCCGGCCGTGAAGGCGTTCGACACTGTGCGGACCAGCGGCTCCTGGCCGATCAGGTCGGCGAAGGTCTGCGGCCGGTACTTGCGGGCGAGGACCCGGTAAGGGGCGGCGGCTGCAGCGGGCGCCGCCGGCAGGAGGCCGGGAAAGCCCGGCTCGTCCGTGCCGTCGGGGATCTCGCCGATGTCGCTCATGGCACGGAAGATGGCGCCGGAGCCGGGAGGCCGCAACGGCGGGAAGTGGGAGGCTGGACAGAGACCCGCTCGGTCTCGTTAGGGCTGCTTCCTTCCGGACCTGACCCGGTTGGCGA
>CALMTJ010000290.1 GCA_937872715.1 uncultured Methylobacteriaceae bacterium | reverse complement strand
GGGTGGGCGCGCCCTCGCGGTCCTGGATCACGGTCGGCGAGCCCGGATCGGCGAGCTTGAAGAGCGCCGTGTCGCCGTCGAGCTGCTGGGTGATGTCCAGGAGGTAGCGGGCGTTGAACCCGACATCGAGGGGCGAGGAGCCGTAATCCACGTCCAGCTCCTCGACGGCGTTGCCGGAATCCGGGTTGTTGACGGAGAGCGTCATGCGGCCGTCGGTCAGCGCCAGCTTCACGGCCCGGCCGCGCTCGGAGGAGATGGTTGAGACGCGGTCGACGGCACGGGCGAAATCGCCCCGCTCGACGGTCAGCATCTTGTCGTTCCCGGTCGGGATGACGCGCTGGTAGTCGGGGAACGTGCCGTCGATCAGCTTCGAGGTCAGGACGACGCCGCCCTCGCCGCCGAAGGAGAGGCGGATCTTGGCCTGGGACAGGCTGATCCGCACGGCGCCTCCGCCGTCTTCCACGAGCTTCAGGATCTCGGCCACGGCCTTGCGGGGCACGATCACGCCCGGCATCCCGGCCGACCTCTCGGGGGCCGGGAGCTCGATGCGGGCGAGCCGATGGCCGTCCGTCGCCACCGCGCGGAGAACGGCGGCGCCGTCCGTCTCGACCGCGTGGAGGTAGATCCCGTTCAGGTAGTAGCGGGTCTCCTCCGTCGAGATCGCGAACTGCGTCTTCTCGATCAGGCGCTTCAGGTCGGCGCCGGCGAGCTCGAATTCGTGGGACATCTCGCCGGCCGCGAGATCGGGGAAGTCGCCCTCGCCCAGCGCCTGGAGCATGAAGCGGGAACGGCCCGAGCGGAGCTGCATCTGGCCCGTGTCGCCCGTCGTCTCGAGCGAGACCTGGGCGCCGTCCGGGAGCTTGCGGACGATGTCGTAGATGACGTGCGCCGGAACGGTCGTGGCGCCGGGCTGGCCGACCTCCGCCGAGATCTGCTCCGTCACCTCCATGTCGAGATCCGTCGCCTTCAGGCCGAGAAACCCGTCCGCCGCGCGGAGCAGGACGTTCGACAGGATCGGGATCGTGTTGCGGCGCTCGACGACGCGATGCACGTGCCCGAGCGCCTTCAGGAGCGCCCCGCGCTCGACAGTGACCTTCATGACAAAGCCCGTGAAGACGATCGCCGCCGGATCGGCAGCGCCGGAACACCCCTCTCAGCCGGGGGGCGGCACATTGGCCGGGTGTGCCCGGTTAGGCAAGAGGAAGGCGACCGCGGGACGGTCCCGGCCCGGCATCCTCCCCAGGCATCCGGAAGGACGCCGGCGGTCAGGCGGCGGACGGGACGCCGGACGCGGGCGGAGCGCCCGGGCGGGGGAAGCGCTGCTTGCGCGGATCGACGACACGCGGCTTCGGGCGTGGCAGGAGCCCTTCGCGCTGCAGCTGCTTGCGGGCGAGCTTGCGGGCGCGGCGGACGGCCTCCGCCTTCTCCCGCGTCTTCTTCTCGGACGGCTTCTCATAGGCCTTGCGCTGCTTCATCTCGCGGAAGATGCCTTCGCGCTGCATCTTCTTCTTCAGCACGCGGAGCGCTTGATCGACGTTGTTGTCCCGAACGAGTACCTGCAAGATCCACTCACCTTCCTGGCGGCTTCCTCCGAAGCCTTCGTCACGATCCAGGCGACCTCAGGTCGCCGATGTCCCCTTCGCCGACGCGGCCGGCTTGGCCTTCGCGGCGACCTTTCCCTTGCCGGCATCGGCCTTGGCCTTGGCGGGAGACTTCGCCTTCCCGGCGACCTTGGCCTTCGCCGCGAGTTTCGCCTCGGCAGCGACCTTCTCGGCCTCCACCGAATCGGCGAGCTCCTTCTCCAGCCTGAGCGCCCGCAGCCGCGTGGTCCTCGCCTCGACGGCCTTCTGCTCCGTCTCGTGCTCGGCCCAGGCCTCGGCCCCTTCGATCGCCATCCGCTTGGCCCGCTCGACCCTGAGCTCGCCCGCGCTCTTCTCGTCACTCATCACTGGCTCCCCGGCGGGGCGTGCGTCATATAGGATACCGTACGGGCATCCGCGAGGCCGCGGTGCCGTGGGCGGGGCCGGAACCGAGGAGGAGCGGGCTCGCTCCCGGTCGTGGCGCGGGACGCGGAGGCGGCCTCTCAGCCAACGGCGCCGTCGTCGAACGGCCGTTGATGGCACGTCCCATAAGGCATTTCACCTGCCTTGGCCAGCGCCACGGACGCGCTTGTGGCAGAGGCCCGGCCGGCGACCTTGCACGCGATTGTCACGGGCGCGCCGGCGCCGATGCACCTACATGAGGCCCATGCTGAGATTCCTCGAGAGCCGCGTCGACGCCTTTGCGCCCTTCTCCGACACCGCCATGCCGCCGACGAGCGTCTCCGGCTTCGCCTGGCACTATCTCCGGCCGGTTCGCGGATGGCTCGTCGTGCTCCTCGCCGTGTCGGTCGTGGTCGGAGCCTTCGAATCGAGCCTCTATCTCCTGATCGGCTGGTTCGTGAACATCCTGTCGTCGTCGGCGCCCGAGCGCGTGCTGGCCGAACACGGATGGCAGCTCGCCGGGACCGCGGCGCTCGTCCTGCTGCTCCGGCCCGTCCTCCTGACGCTGCACGAGCTCGTGTCGAACCAGATCGTCGTGCCGCAGCTCACGACCATGATCCGCTGGCGGACCCACCTCTACACGCTCCGGCACGCCCTCTCCTATTTCCAGGGCGACTTCGCCGGCCGGCTCGCGAACCGGATCACCCAGACGGGTCCGGCGATCCGGGAGATCGCGGTCACGACGCTCGACACGCTCGTCTACGTGGCGGTGTACGCGGTGACGGCCGTCGGCCTGTTCGGCTCCATAAGCGTGTGGCTGGCGCTGCCGATGATCGCCTGGATCGGCGCCTATACCGGGCTTCTCGCCTTCTTCGTGCCGCGCGCGCAGGAACGCTCCCTCGCCAACGCCGAAACGCGCTCGGTGATGGTCGGACGCGTGGTCGACAGCTACACGAACATCCTGACCGTCAAGCTCTTCGCCCGCACGGACGACGAGCGCTCCTCCGTCCGGGACGCGCTCGCGGCCTGGATGGGCGCCTTCCTGGACCTGATGCGGCTGATCACCGGCACGACCGCCATGCTGGGCGTCCTGAACAGCCTGCTCCTCGTCACGACCGCGGCGCTGTCCCTGCTGCTCTGGCAGGAGGGCCGCATGACGGGCGGCGACACGGCCGCGGGCCTCGCGCTCGTGATGCGCATCATGGCGATGTCCGGCTGGATCATGCAGACGGTGCGGGGCATCTTCGAGAATGTCGGGGTGGTGCAGGAATCCATGGCGACCATCGCCCGTCCGCACGGCCTCGTGGATCGTCCGGACGCGGGGGAGCTGCGGGTGGCGGGCGGCGCGATCTCCTTCGAGGACGTCCGCTTCTCCTACGGCAAGGGAGAGCCCGTCCTCGACGGGCTGCGCCTCTCCATCCGGGCGGGCGAGAAGGTGGGGCTCGTCGGCCCGAGCGGCGCCGGCAAATCGACGATCACGTCCCTTCTCCTGCGCCTCCATGACATCGAGGGCGGCCGCATCCTGATCGACGGCCAGGACATCTCGGCCGTGACCCAGGATTCGCTGCGCCGGCAGGTCGGGGTCGTCACGCAGGACACCTCCCTCCTGCACCGCTCCATCCGGCAGAACATCGCGTATGGCCGGCCGGATGCGGACGGGGACGCGATCGAGCGGGCCGCCCGGCTCGCCCATGCGGACGGGTTCATCGCGGGGCTGGAGGACCACAAGGGCCGGCGCGGCCTCGACGCCCATGCGGGCGAGCGCGGCGTGAAGCTCTCCGGCGGCCAGCGCCAGCGGATCGCCATCGCCCGGGTGATCCTGAAGCGACCTCGGCGCTCGATTCGGAGGTGGAAGCCGCCATCCAGGACGCCCTCGACGTGCTGATGGAAGGCAAGACGGTGCTCGCCATCGCCCACCGCCTCTCCACCATCGCGGCGCTGGACCGCCTTCTCGTCGTGGACCGCGGCCGTATCGTGGAGGAAGGGAGCCATCCCGAGCTCCTCGCCCGCGGCGAGCTCTACGCCCGGCTGTGGCGGCGGCAATCGGGCGGGTTC
>CALMTJ010000289.1 GCA_937872715.1 uncultured Methylobacteriaceae bacterium | reverse complement strand
CCACGTGCCTCGCCGGACCAGCTTCTCGCGCGGCTGCACGACCTCGACATCGCGTTCACCCGCCACGACCACCGGGCCGTGTTCACGGTCGCCGAATCCCGCGACGTCAACGCGGCTCTGCCCGGCGGCCATTCCAAGAACCTGTTCCTCAAGGACCGGAAGGGACGCCTCTTCCTGGTCGTGGCCGCCCACGAGACCGTCATCGACCTGAAGAAGCTCGGCAAGGAGATAGGCGCCAGCGGAGGCGTGTCGTTCGGCTCGGCCGAGCTCCTCGGCGAGGTCCTCGGGGTCGAGCCCGGCTCCGTCACGCCCTTCGCGGTGGTGAACGACCGCGCGGCCCGCGTCACGGTCGTGCTCGACCGAGACCTGATGAGCCGGGATCCGGTGAACTTCCACCCGCTCGTCAACACGGCGACGATCGCGCTGCGGCCGGCGGATCTCCTTGCCTTCCTGCGCGCGGTCGGCCACGAACCCCGGATGCTCGACCTCCCGTCGCCCGCCGGGGTTTGCGGCGGCTAACTTCGTTGCCCATCTACGTCGCGCGCCACCTCCCGAGGATCCGATGCTCGCCGAACAGACGCCGCCCGCGTCCCTGATCAAGGACACCACGACCGCCACGTTTCGCCAGGACGTCATCGCCGAATCGATGACACAGCCGGTCCTGGTCGACTTCTGGGCGCCCTGGTGCGGACCCTGCAAGCAGCTGACGCCCATCATAGAGAAGGCCGTCAAGGCGGCGGGCGGCAAGGTGAAGCTCGTCAAGATGAATATCGACGAGCATCCGTCCATCGCGGGCCAGCTCGGCATCCAGTCCATCCCGGCCGTCTACGCCTTCGACCGCGGACAGCCGGTCGACGGCTTCATGGGCGCCCTGCCCGAGGGACAGGTGGCGGCCTTCATCGAGCGGCTCGTCGGGCCGGCCGGAGCCGGGAACGTCGACGAATTGCTGGCCGAGGCCGAGGCGCTGGCGGCGGAAGGAAACGCGGCCGGCGCGGCCGAGCTCTACGGCGCGGTGCTGGCCGAGAACCCGGACCACGTCCCGACCCTCTCGAGGCTCGCGAAGCTCCATGTCGACGGCGGCGACCTCGATGCGGCGCGCCGCATCCTCGACATGGTGCCGGCGAAGAGCGCCTCCTCTCCGGAGGTCGCCGGCCTCCGGGCGGAGATCGAGCTCGCGGAGCAATCCGCCTCGCTCGGCGATCTCGCATCCCTTGACGCCGCCGTCTCTCGCGATCCGTCGGATCTTCAAGCGCGCTTCGACCTGGCGCTCGCCTTGAACGCCCGCCAGCGCCGGGACGAGGCGGCGGATCATCTGCTGGCCATCGTCAAGCGCGACCGGGAATGGACCGACGACGGCGCCCGCAAGCAGCTCGTCCAGCTGTTCGAGGCCTGGGGACCGATGGACCCGGCGACGATCGCCGGACGCCGCAAGCTCTCCTCGCTGCTCTTCCGATGAGGCCCCGGCCGCGCGGGGTGGCGGACATGCCCGGCACGATCCCGGTCTTTCCCCTCGCGGGCGCGCTGCTCCTGCCGCGGGGCCAGCTGCCGCTGAACATCTTCGAGCCGCGCTACGTCGCCATGGTGGATGCCGCGATGGCGTCCGACAGGACGGTCGGCATGGTCCAGCCCCAGGGCGAGGGCGGAGGAGAGGTGCCGTCGCTGCAGAAGGTCGGCTGCGCCGGCCGGATCGTCCAGTTCGCCGAGACGGGCGACGGCCGCTACCTCGTCTCGCTCGTCGGTCTCGCACGTTTCGAGATCGTGGCGGAAGAGGGGAGCGACGCGCCCTACCGGAGCTGCCGCGTGTCGTTCGACCGCTTCGCGGCCGATTTCGTCCCGGGAGCCGGTCAGGACGACGTCGACCGGCCCGCCGTCATGACGGCGCTCCGGCGTTTCGCGGAGGCGAAGCGCCTCGACCTCGAATGGTCGTCCGTGGAGCAGACGCCGAACGAGGCGCTCGTGAACGCGCTCTGCATGATGGCTCCCTTCGGCATCCGGGAGAAGCAGGCGCTGCTGGAAGCGGCCGACCTGAAGACCCGGGCGGAAACCCTGGTCGCCCTGACGGAGATCGATCTCGCCGGGGGCGGCGAGGGAGAGGGCCGGAGCACCCTGCAATGACGGGCGACGAACCGGTCCCGCCCGCCTCGGGGTCGCCCCCGCGGGTCGACCCCAGGCTGCTGGAGGTCCTGGTCTGCCCCTTGACCAAGGGCCGGCTCGACTACGATGCCGAGCGGCAGGAGCTGATCAGCCGCGGAGCCGGCCTCGCCTACCCGATCCGCGACGGCATCCCCATCATGCTGCCGGACGAGGCCCGTCCGCTCGGCGATTAGAGCGCGATTCCAGCAGGCTGGATCGGACGTGCGTGCTTCGAAGCTTGCCGTCGGCAAGCACCTCAGCATGAGGAGGGGGAGCTTCTCGAGGCTCCTCATCCTGAGGTGCCCGGCGCAGCCGGGCCTCGAAGGACGCACGCGCTTTCAGCGTGTTCGGACAGTGCCCTAGTCTAGCGGAGACGGCTGCGGCCGCCCAGCCCGCCGGACTCGCACGCGGCGTTCCGAGCCGCCGCCCGCATGCGCTGCCCGTCACCCGCCCCAGGCCGGGTCCGACAGAACCTCCGTCCCGTGCTGGTCGAGATGAGGGGCGGCATGGCTCGCCTCCATCGGCTTCCCGTCGATCACGATCGGACCCCGCAGGCTCGGGACGGCGCCGCCGGCGGCCTCCGGCACGGGAAGCCGGGACACCATGCGGCGGTGGCGCACCTGGGGGTCGGCGAAGACCTCGGCGAGATCGTTGATCGGCCCGGCCGGCACCCCGACGCTCTCGAAGCCTGCGAGGAGTTCGGCCTTGCTCCAGGTCGACGTGACCGCCGCCAGGAGCGGCACCAGGACCTCCCGGTTGGCGACGCGCGCCGGGTTCGTGGCATAGGCCGGCTCGCCCGCCCAACCCGTGCCGAGCAGGCCGCAAAGGCGGCGGAACTGCCCGTCATTGCCGCAGGCGATGATGATGTGCCCGTCGGCCGCCGGGAACACCTGGTAGGGCACGATGGACGTGTGCGCGTTCCCCGTGCGCGGCGGCGGGCGCCCGGTGAGGAGATGCACCATGGCCTGATTGCCGATGACGGAGACCTGCGTGTCGAGGAGCGCCATGTCGATGTGGCAGCCGCGGCCGGTCGACCGCCGGCCGTGGAGCGCCGCCAGGATGGCGTTCGAGGCGTAGAGGCCCGTGAACACGTCGGCATAGGCGACGGCCGTCTTCAGCGGCTCGCCCTCCGGCTCGCCGGTGAGGGACATGATCCCGCTCATGCCCTGGATCATGAAATCGTAGCCGGCCCGGGACGCGTAGGGGCCGTCCTGGCCGAAGCCGGTGACGGAGCAGTAAACGAGCCGCGGGTTCAGTGCGGAGAGGCTCGGGTAGTCCAGACCGTACTTGGACAGGCCGCCGACCTTGAAGTTCTCGATCACGACGTCGGCGTGAGCGGCGAGCCGCCGCACGGTCGCCTGCCCGTCCGGGGTGTCGAGCTCCACCGCCACCGAGCGCTTGCCGCGGTTCGTCGCGTAGAAGTAGCCGGCGGCCAGGTGCCCGCCATCGGCCGCCTCGACGAAGGGCGGCCCCCAGGACCGCGTATCGTCCCCGGCGCCCGGCCGCTCGACCTTCACGACGTCGGCCCCGAGATCCGCGAGGAGCTGTCCCGCCCAAGGACCGGCCAGGATGCGGGCCAGTTCGAGCACGCGGATGCCGGCGAGCGGTTTCATGGCGCTTGGCATCCTGGCCAAGGAGCGCGGCTGGTGCCGAGCGGCGGCACCGCAACCATGTCACAAGCCATCATACGACGTCCAGAGAAGGCCTCTATTGAACAGGGAAACTCAACTTCAAGTATCCACTGCTAAATGCAACTAGGAAGGTTATAGCCAGTGATATCAACCATGCCACAACGTTGAGTACGACAGCCATACCTCCAGACGTACGCTCCATTACGACCTCGATCACACGATTCTGCGCAGCCAAGATAGATTCTATCCTGGCTTCCTCCTCGATCTCAGGCTTGGCACTCAGGACGACGTCGGCGCTGTAGCTTTCAAGGTGTCTCAGGGCGCTCTCGCGGTACTGACTCAGCAGTCCCGGCGTCAGCGTTTTGTGGTGATTACGGATATGATCAGGATCGAGGTCGCCGGACCGCGCGAGATCGCGTTTGTCCCTCTTGTAGAGGGCATATGCCAGCAATCCGACGATGTCCTCGTTTGTGTCGTCGAGCGAAACCAGCCGATCGAAGGCGTTCGAATAGGCCCGCTCGGGAACGGGCTCGCTCAAGCCGGTCGCCGTGTTCTGGCAGTGCGAGCAGCGTCCAGGAGAACCTGCCTGGAGATGCGGAGACGGACTTTACCATCCGGTCCCAGCACCTGGTTCAGCACCCGCCCTTTCGTCGGCGAGGAGGGGTCAGGTTCCCGGAGCGAACGGGCGGCGTGTTCCGTGTCGTTCGTTTCGTCGCGCTTGTTCATGCGGGTCCCTCAGAAAAACGCCTGCAGGCCGGTCTGCGCCCGTCCGAGGATGAGCGCGTGGACGTCGTGGGTGCCCTCGTAGGTGTTCACCGTCTCGAGGTTCTGGGCGTGCCGCATCACGTGGTACTCGCCCATGATGCCGTTTCCGCCCAGCATGTCGCGGGCGACGCGGGCGATGTCGAGCGCCTTGCCGCAATTGTTGCGCTTCACGATCGAGACCATCTCGGGCGCCATCCGGCCCTCGTCGAACAGGCGGCCGACCCGGAGCGAGCCCTGGAGGCCGAGCGCGATCTCCGTCTGCATGTCGGCGAGCTTCTTCTGGACGAGCTGGGTCTGCGCCAGCGGCCGGCCGAACTGCTTCCGGTCCAGAGTGTATCGGCGCGCCCGGTGCCAGCAATCCTCCGCCGCCCCCATGGCGCCCCAGGAGATGCCGTAGCGGGCCCGGTTCAGGCAGCCGAACGGTCCCTTCAGGCCGGACACGTTGGGCAGGAGCGCGTCCTCGCCGACCTCGACGCCGTCCATCACGATCTCCCCCGTGACGGAGGCCCGCAAGGACAGCTTGCCGCCGATCTTCGGGGTGGACAGCCCGTCCATGCCCCTTTCGAGCACGAAGCCGCGGATCTGGTCGCCATGCGCGGCCGATTTCGCCCAGACCACGAAGACGTCCGCGATGGGCGCGTTCGAGATCCACATCTTCGCGCCCGAGATGCGGTAGCCGGACGACGTCTTCTCGGCCCGCGTCTTCATGCCGCCCGGATCGGACCCGGCATCCGGCTCCGTCAGGCCGAAACAGCCGACCCATTCGCCGGAGGCGAGCTTCGGCAGGAACTTCTTGCGCTGCGTCTCGTCGCCATAGGCGTAGATCGGGTACATGACGAGCGAGGATTGGACGCTCATCATCGAGCGGTAGCCCGAATCCACGCGCTCCACCTCGCGGGCCACGAGCCCGTAGGCCACGTAGGACGCGCCGGCGCAGCCATATTCCTCCGGGACCGTCACGCCGAGAAGGCCGAGCTCGCCCATGGCGTTGAAGAGCGAGCGGTCCGTCGTCTCGTCCGCGTAGGCGGTGACGATCCCCGGGAGCAGCCGCTCCTCCGCGAAGGTCCTTGCGGTGTCCCGGATCATGCGCTCGTCGTCCGTGAGCTGGTCGTCGAGGAGGAACGGGTCGTCCCACGCGAAGGCCGCGGCCGACTGGTTGGCGGGACTTTTGTGGAGAGCCTGACTCATCGCGTCCTCCTCCGGCGCGCGGCGTCGCGCGTCCGCGTCACGTCCGTCAGCCTGTATGGGCGCGGCGACGCCCGTCCGCAACGCTTTGATTTTGGCCGGCCCTGTGGTATTCAGGATACGTCCCGCCGTGGTCGGGCGACTGGCGGCTTCCACCCTCCTTCCCGTCTTCACGTCCCTCCCGGGCCCTGCGGCAGCCGCCGGGACTCGGGCTGGACTCGGCGGCTCGGGCGGCGGGATCGGTTCCGCGGATGTCGGCCAAGGGCGGCCACACCTGTCCGGCATCCTCCGGACCAATGACGAGGCTCGAGCTCATGTCCACTCCGAAGAAGACGGCGACGCGGCAGGGGTTCAAGACCGGTGAATCGGTCGTCTACCCCGCGCACGGGGTGGGCCGGATCACCGCGATCGAGGAGCAGGAGATCGCCGGCTTCAAGCTCGAGCTGTTCGTGGTGCTGTTCGAGAAGGACAAGATGGTCCTGCGCGTGCCGACCGCGAAGGCCGCCGCCGTCGGCATGCGCAAGCTCGCCGAGCCGGACAAGATGCAGAAGGCGCTGGACGTGCTGACCGGCCGCGCCCGCATCAAGCGCACCATGTGGTCGCGCCGTGCCCAGGAATACGAGGCGAAGATCAATTCGGGCGACCTCACCGCCGTGGCGGAGGTGGTGCGCGACCTGCACCGCTCGGAGGCGCAGCCGGAGCAATCCTACAGCGAGCGCCAGCTCTACGAGGCGGCGCTGGACCGCGTGATGCGCGAGCTCGCGCACGTGAACAAGATCACGGACACGGAGGCGCTGAAGCTGATCGACGGCTCGCTCGCCAAGGCGCCGAAACGCGCGAAGCCCGGCGCGGAGGCCGAGGCCGACCTCCAGGACGAGGCGGCCTGAACCGGGCACCCGTTCGACGACGACGAAGCCCGGCGCCGCCGGGCTTTTTCTTACGCGCCCACGTCAGCGCGGGAGCCGCTCCAGCAGGGCCGGTTCCGTGAGCTCGATCGCCGGGCCGCGACGCATCTCGACGATGCCGCGGACCCGCACGCGTCGGCCCTTGAAGGATGATGGGGACTCGCCAGCCTTCACCATCGATGCCCAGACCCGCTTCGGCACGCTGACGTGGAAGTCGCGCGACCAGTCGCGGCCGAAATCCAGGTAGGTGCGGTCGCGCCGCTCGCCCCCGGACAGGATCTCGCCCTCGACGATCGCCATCCGGCCCGCGAAGGTGGCGATGCGGTCACGGTCAGCCGCCGGCACCGGCAGGTCGCCCGCCGACCATAGGCCGAGGCGCCGTTCCCGCGCCCGCTGTTCGAACGCGAGCAGGCCCGGGCGGCACAGGCCGTCCTGCTCGCCCGGATCGACGGCCGCGAGGCCCTCCGCGACGAGAAGCTCGGCCAAGTCGAGCGGCGCGGGGCCACCGAGGCGCACATCGCCCGTGAGCCTGCCCCAGCGGTCGGCCTTTCCGGACCCGACGAGCATGACTGGCTCGCCCGCCAGGAAGCGAAGGCGGGCCAGGGCCGCGTCGTCGAGAGAAGGGCCGAGCGACAATCGGATGTCGCGCGGGAGGGCGGACCGGCCGGACACGAGCGCGAGCTCGCCCGCCGCCCCGACGGCCGCGATCCGGTCGTCCTCCCGCCTCTCGTCAGGACAGGTCGCCGCGGCCCGCGCAGGCAGGCCGCCCAGCCCGACCC
>CALMTJ010000288.1:4920-5536 GCA_937872715.1 uncultured Methylobacteriaceae bacterium | reverse complement strand
CGCCTGAGATGCACGGCACCGTATCGCCGCCCCGTCCGGGCCGCCCCGCCCTGCCGCTCGCGCTACGCCTCGCGCTCCGCGAGATGCGGGCCGGCCTGTCCGGCTTCGCCGTGTTCATCCTCTGCATCGCGCTCGGGGTCGGCTCCATCGCGGGCGTCGGCTCCATCGCCCGCTCGCTCGTCGAGGGCATCGCCAGGCAGGGCCGCACGATCCTCGGCGGCGCCGCGTCCTTCGCGCTCATCCAGCGTGAGGCGAACCCGGCCGAGGCGGCGTTCCTCCGCGAGCGTGGCTCCGTCTCGACGACGGTGTCGCTGCGGGCCATGGCGGGGGCCGGCGAGCGCGGCGCCGCCCTCGTCGAGGTGAAGGCGGTGGACGGGTCCTACCCGACGGCAGGGGTGCTGGAGACGGAGCCGGCCGGACCGGTCGCCGACCTCCTGGCCAAGCGGGGCGGCGCCTGGGGAGCGATCGCCGACCCGGCCCTGTTCGAGCGCCTGGAGCTCGCCCCCGGCGCACGCGTCACGATCGGCACGGCGACGGTCGAGCTCCGCGCCCGCCTGCTGGCGGAGCCGGACAAGATCTCGGCCGGGATCGGGTTCGGGCCGCGGCTCATCATGTC
>CALMTJ010000288.1:0-4910 GCA_937872715.1 uncultured Methylobacteriaceae bacterium | reverse complement strand
CATCATGTCCGACCGGGCGCTCGCCGCGACCGGCCTCCTCCAGCCCGGAAGCCTCGCCCGCTGGACCTACCGGCTGTCCCTTCCCGCCGGCCGCGACGGCGACGGGGAGCTCGAACGGGTGGTTGCGGAAGCCGGGGCGGCGTTCCCGGATGCGGGCTGGAACGTCCGGACGCGGCTGAACGCCGACCCGCGCTTCACGGCCAACATCCTGCGTTTCTCGCAATTTCTCACGCTGGTCGGGCTGACGGCGCTCGTCGTCGGCGGCGTCGGCGTCGCCAACGCCGTGACCGCCTTCGTCGACCGCAAGCGCATGTCGGTCGGCATCATGGAGAGCCTCGGGGCGACCGGCGGCACGGTTCTGTCCGTCTACCTCGCCCAGGTCATGATGATGGCGGCGATCGGCGTCGTCCTCGGTCTCGCCCTCGGGGCTGCGCTCCTCGCCGCCGCCGTCGTGGCGGGGGGGTCGATCCTGCCGATCCCGATCTCGCCGACGCTGTCGCCGGGCGAGCTCGGGCTCGCCTCGCTCTACGGGTTCCTCACGGCGTTCGCGGCCTCGATCGTGCCGCTCGGCCGGGCGCGCGGCCTCACCGTGTCGAGGCTGTTCCGCGACCGCGTCGCCCCGGGTCCGAAGCGCTCCTCCTGGCCCTATCTCGCGGCGGCGGCCGGGGCAGGCGCGGCCGTGGCTCTCCTGGCGGTCGCGACCGCCGAGGACCGGCGGGTCGCGCTCGTCTTCCTGCTGGCGGCGGGCGCCGCCTTCGTCCTGCTCCGGCTCGTCGCGGCCCTCCTCATGGCGGGCGCGAGGCGGATGCCGCGGCTGCCTAGCCCGTGGCTTCGCCTCGCCGTCGCGAACCTGCACCGGCCGGGCGCGCTCACGCCCTCCCTCGTCCTGTCGCTCGGCCTCGGCATCACGCTCCTCGTCACGATCTCCGTCGTGGACGGCAATCTCGGCCGCGAGATCAACCGGACGCTGCCGGAACGCGCGCCGAATTTCTTCTTCGTCGACGTTCCGGGCTCGGAAGCGGCCCGCTTCCAGAGCTTCCTGGAGGAGCAGGCGCCCGGCGCGGCGCTGGAAGCCGTGCCGATGATGCGGGGCCGCGTGCTCAGCCTCAAGGGCGTTCCGGTGGCCGCCGTGAAGGCCGCGCGGGAGGCGGAATGGGTGCTGGAAGGCGACCGCGGGATCACCTACGCGCCCGCGATGCCGGAAGGCTCGACGGTGACGGAGGGCGCCTGGTGGCCCGCCGGATATTCCGGCCCGCCGCTCGTGTCCTTCGACGGCGAACTGGCGCGGGGGCTGGGCCTCGCGGTCGGCGACGATCTCGCGGTAAACGTCCTCGGCCGCACGGTCACGGCCCGCATCGCGAATCTCCGCAAGGTCGATTGGCGGCGCCTCGGCATCAACTTCGTCATGGTGTTCTCGCCGAACACGTTCGCGGGCGCGCCGCATACCGATCTGATGACGATCACGCTCCGGCCGGAGACGGCCGCCGCGCTCGAACCGCGCCTCCTCCGGGACGTGGCCCGCGCCTTCCCGAACGTCACCAGCGTGCGGGTGAAGGACGCGCTGGAGGCGTTCAACGCGGTCGTGGCGCAGCTCGTCCTCGCCATCAGGATCGCGAGCTCGGTCGCGATCGGGGCGAGCGTGCTCGTCCTGGCAGGCGCCCTCGCGGCCGGGCACAGGGCCCGCATCTACGACGCGGTCGTGCTGAAGACGCTCGGTGCCACGCGCGGAAAACTGCTGCTCGCCTATGTGGTCGAATATGGAGCGCTGGGTCTCGCGACGGCCTTGTTCGGCCTCCTGGCAGGCTCCGCCGCCGCCTGGTACGTGCTGACCCGCATCATGCGGCTCGGCTTCACGGCCGAATTCCTGCCGGCCCTCGGCTGGTCGATGTTGGCCGTGGGACTCGCCGTGGTCGTCGGGCTCGCCGCGACCTGGCGCATCCTCGGGCAGAAGCCCGCCCCGTTTCTGCGGTCGTTATAGCGCCGCTCACCATGCGACGACGGAGATCCGCGGCCCGGCTCCGCGACGATGGTCGCATGGGCGGGCAAGCTTGACCGGCCTTGTGGGTGTGGCGGGACATCATATATCTTGTCCAACGTCGGATCGTCCGGCGCAGGAGGGTGCGTGCAATCCTCCACCGAACAAACACGCTGAGAGCCCTCCAGAGGACGACTCCCATGCCATCCTTCATCCCGAACCAGCCGGCCGGTTACGGCCAAGGGTTCGCCCGGACGACCGCCCAGGTCGACCAGGGCCTGCGGACCTTCATGCTCGGCGTCTACAACAACATGATCCTGGGCCTCGCGATCTCGGCGCTCGTCGCGCTCGGTGTGAACAAGCTCGCGGTGACGGCGGACGCCTCGCAGGCAGCGGGCCGTCTGAACGGGCAGTACCTCACCGCCTTCGGCCGCACGCTCTACGGCTCGCCGCTGATGTGGGTCGTGGTGCTGGCCCCGCTGGCCTTCATCTTCCTGTTCTCCTTCCGGATGGACAGGATGTCGGCCTCGGCGGCGCGGACCACCTTCCTGGCTTTCGCGGCCGTGATGGGTGCTTCGCTCTCGACGGTGCTGCTCCGCTACACGGGCGCGTCGGTCACGCAGACCTTCTTCGTGACGGCCGCGGCCTTCGGCGGGCTCAGCCTGTGGGGCTACACGACCCAGCGCTCGCTCTCGGGCATGGGCTCGTTCCTGACCATGGGCGTGATCGGCCTCGTGATCGCGTCCTTGGTGAACATCTTCCTGGCGTCGAGCGCGCTCCAGTTCGCGATCTCGGCGATCGGCGTCCTGATCTTCGCGGGCCTCACCGCCTACGACACGCAGAAGCTGAAGGAAATGTACCTCTACGGGAACTATGACGGCGAGACCGCCGCCAAGGCCTCCGTGTTCGGCGCGCTGACGCTGTATCTCGACTTCATCAACATGTTCCAGTTCCTGCTGGCCTTCATGGGCAACCGGAACAACTGATCGGATCGGGCTTCGCCCGCTCCCGTCTCGAACCCCGGCCTCGCGGCCGGGGTTTTTCGTTTGGGCCCGCGTCTCACCGGAACCGGGGAAGCCGCTTCCCCGGGAGAAGGTCGTAGGGAGAGCGCCAGCCCGGCAGCGCCGCGATGCGGCCGAGCCAGGCATGGACGTTCGGGCAGACGGCCGCGAGGTGGTATCCGGTCTCGTCCTCCGGGAAGGAGAGGTACGCGCAGAGCGAGAGGTCCGCCACGGTCGCGCCGTCGCCGGCCACGAAAGGTCGAGAGGCGACCTGCCCACCCAGAATCGCGAGGAAGTCGTCGATCCGGCGCCTGAAGAAGTCGAGCACCTTCGGCTCGGGGGCCGGAGTGAAGGTGCGCAGGAAGCGGTACGTCGCCATGTAGCCCGAGAGCTTCTGGTTGTCCCAGAACAGCCAGCGGAGCACCTCGTCGCGTCCGGCTTAGCCGGCCCCACGGAACATGCCGAAGCGGTCCGCGAGGCGGAGCAGGATGGGTCCGGTCTGCGTGAGCCTGCCGCCGTTCTCCTCCAAGACCGGGATCTCGCCCATGGGGTTGACCGTGCGGCGCCATTCCGGCGTCCAGGTCACCCGCGCGGCGAAATCGGTCCAGACGGGCTCGAAGCTTTGGCCGCATAAAGTCAGCATCAGCGCGAGCTTGTAGCTGTTTCCGGATTCCGGGAAGTAGTGGAGACGGTAGGCGTCCATGTCGGCCGGCCCGCGATGTCGGTCGAATCCCGCCTTTCCGCGGGCTAGTTTCCGACCAGCGTCAGCGGCTTCTCCATCACCCGAAGCACGCGGTCGAGCTCGTTGCCGCGCTTGAGGATGCGGCCGTCGGCCGAGAGGACGGACCAGGCGCCCTGGCGGCGCGCCAGGGCCGGGTCCTTGACGATGCGGTAGAGCGGCATTTCCGACGAGCGCCGGAAGGCGGAGAACACGGCCCTGTCGCGTCCGAAATCCATGGCGTAGTCGCGCCATTCCCCGGACGCGACCATGCGGCCGTAGAGGTTCAGGATCAGGCGCAGCTCGTCGCGGCTGAAGGTGACGGGGATCTTCGGCGCGGCGCCCGGGAAGGGCAGCACCGTGCCCGAACCGCCGCGCATCGTCTCCGCCGCCTCGCCCTCGCTCATCCCGCCTCCCGCGCTTGCTGTCGCGACAGGATGATGGGACGCCGGCGAGGACGACGCAAGGCGGAAGCCTGGCGCGCCGCTCCCCGCGGATCGCAGCGCGCCGCGCCGTCATGGCCGGGCTTGGCCCGGCCAGCCACGAGAGACGGCGCCGCTTGGCCATCGTCGGACGGCGAAGCCCTGGCCTGACGTGGGTGACCGGCCGAGCCCGGCCATGACGGGTGCGAGTTGGGAAGGCGGCATAAAGCCAGGGCCGGGCTGGCGGCGAACGTCAACCGCGCGGTTGCTCCCGCGCATCACGGCATACCTGAGCCGTTGTCGTCACCCCGCCGCTTCCACGACGAGCGTCGCGCCGTCCAGGCGGGCCGCCCGCACGGCCGCGCCGGCCGGGAGGTCCGGCCCGACCACCCGCCAGACGCTGTCGCCGACCCGGATGCGTCCCGCGCCGTCCGTGATCGGCCGGTCGAGCGTGAAGGTTCTCCCGACGAGCGCCTCGCCGCGCCCGAGCCAGGGCGGCGCGTCGGTGTCGCCCCGGGTCAGAACGCGGCCGACCAGCACGGACAGGACCGCGAGCAGCGCGAAGATCACCCCGGCCGCCTGCCAGGACAGGTCGAACGCCCAGTCGAGCACGCCCGTCAGCAGCGCCGCGATCCCGAGCCAGACCAGGAACACGCCCGGCGCCAGCGTCTCCGCGCCGACGAGCACGAGGCCCGCGATCAGCCAGGCCCAGGCGCTGGGAAGCGTCATCGCTCAGCCGGCGCCGGAGCCCGGCCCCGTCGCGGGCGGGAGCCCTCCCCGCCCGCCGCTCGGCG
>CALMTJ010000287.1 GCA_937872715.1 uncultured Methylobacteriaceae bacterium | reverse complement strand
CGCCCGCCGCGCCGCACAGGAGGACGGACAGGACGGATCCTGTCCGCAGGTTCACTCGCCGCAACATCACGCGATCCACACCGGATGGCGGGCAGCATGGTTGACGGAGGTTGAAGAAGTCTGAGCGCGGCCCTCAGAGCACCACGATGCCGGAATGCTTCGCCTTGTTCTCCGGCTCGACATGGATGGTGACGAGCGCCTCGCCCACCTCGGCCTTCAGCGAGCGCTCGATCGCGTCGCAGATGTCGTGGGCATCCGAGACCGCGAGGTGTCCCGGGACCACGAGGTGGAAGTCGATGAACATCATCCGGCCGGCATGCCGGGTCCGCAGGTCGTGCGCCTCGATCGCGCCGTCGGCATTGGCGGAGATGAGGTCGCGGATGCGCGCCAGCGTCTCGGGGGGCGCGGCCTCGTCCATGAGGCCGCCGACCGAGTCCTTCATCAGCGGCCAGCCCGACCACAGGACGTTCAGCGCCACGAAACAGGCGATCAGCGGATCGAGGATCGCGATGCCGGTCGCCACGACCCCGAGCAGAGCCAGGATCACGCCGAGGGACGTCGCGACATCCGTCAGGAGATGACGGCCGTCCGCGATCAGCGCGTAGGAGCGGAGCCTGCGGCCCTCGCGCAGGATGTACCAGGCCCAACCTGCATTCGCGGCGCTCGCGAGGGCGTTCACGGCGAGGCCGGTTCCCGGCGAATCGATGGTCTTGGGCACGAAGAGGTCGGCCCAGGCCTCGCGGAAGATGAGGAGGGCCGCCACGACGATCAGCACGCCTTCGAGCACGGCCGAGAAGTACTCGGCCTTGCTGTGGCCGTAGGGATGCTCGGCATCGGCCGGCTGTGACGCGACCCGGATGGTGTAGAGCGCCGCGCAGGCCGCGACGACGTTGATGACGCTCTCCAGCGCGTCCGAATAGAGCGCGACCGAGCCCGTCAGCCAGAAGGCCGTGCCCTTCAGCCCGAGCACGAGGAGCGCGACCGCGATGGAGGCGGCCGCGAGCGTTTGGCGCTTGTCCATGGAGGGGCGGATCAGCCGTCCGTTGATCCTGGCGACGTCCCACGCGGGGAGAAGCCGGGCTCATCGGGATCGGGGAACAAGTCTTCGTCCAGAACCTCGGCAGGTGAGATCCCACGCCCCTGCCAAGCAAGAAGTTTGGCCAGCCCGTCTCCCTCGCCGTACCGCTCGAACGAACGCTTGACGTCTCTGACCGCTGCAGGAAATTCGCGGCGCACGGTGTCGTGCATCTCCGATCGGAGCTTCGGACTGTCCTCCAGCCGGCGATGCAGTTGGCGGCGGAACCCGTCGAGTTCCCCCGCCCAGCCGAGCTTCGGCTCGGAAGCCGGCGAGCAGCCGAGCTTCAGGATATGCACGAGGATCTGGAAGGCGAGCGACCGGACCTTGTTTCGCTGTTCCTTCCCCATATCCTCGATCTCCTCGGCGAGGTTGGCCCAGTCGAGCGGGAGGTTCGACCCTTCGCGCGCGGCGTCCCTCAGGGCGGAGGCCTGGCGCTCCGTCCAGACGACGAAATCCTGATCGTAGAGAGTGTCGGTCATGGCGGCTCGTCCGCCGGCAGCATACCGGGCGAGGAGCGGCGGCGGAATGGGACCTCTTCGAGCACGGCCGAGAAGTACTCCGCCTTGCTGTGGCCGTAGGGGTGCTCGGCATCGGCCGGCTGCGAAGCCACCCGGATGGTGTAGAGCGCGACGCAGGCCGCGACGACGTTGATGACGCTCTCCAGCGCGTCCGAATAGAGCGCGACCGAGCCCGTCAGCCAGAAGGCCGTGCCCTTCAGCCCGAGCACGAGGAGCGCGACCGCGATGGAGGCGGCCGCGAGCGTTTGGCGCTTGTCCATGGAGGGGCTGATCAGCTGCGTGCCGGCCTGGTGACGTCCAGCCTTGGAACAAATCGGGGCTCCTGGAGGCTCGGGAAGAGTTCCTGGTCCAGCAGTTCTTCCGCCGAAACGCCGCGCACCTTCCATGACGCGAGCCGCGTCACGCCCTCGCTTTCGCCGTACAGGTCGAAATCGAGCCTGACCTCTCCGAGTGCCGCCGGGAACTCACGGTCGACGATCGCGTCCAACTCGGACCGGAGTTTCGGACTGTCGTCGAGCCGGCGGTGAAGCTGCCGCCGAAAGCCGTTGAGTCCGCGCACCCATCCGGCTCCCGGCTCCGAGGCCGGCGAGCAGCCGAGCTTCAGGACGTGCACGAGGATCTGGAAGGCGAGCGACCGCACCGTATTGCGCTGTTCCTTCCCCAAATCCTCGATCTCCTCGGCGAGGTTGGCCCAGTCGAGCGGCAGGTTCGATCCTTCCCGCGCGGCCTCCCTCAGGGCGGAGGCCTGGCGCTCCGTCCAGACGACGAAATCCTGGTCGTAGAGAGTGTCGGTCATGGCGGCTCTTCCGCCGGCAGCATACCGGGCGAGGAGCGGCGGCGGAAGCAGAGCGTCAGCGGCGGCCAACGTCGGAAAGTGAATCGTTCACCGTCGGAATCGAGACGATTTCCGTAACCAACGAAAGCAAGCGCTTGGAAAGGCGCCGAGGGCGATCCTGCCCTTGTCGACGGCGAAAACGCCGCGGCGGGACGCCGGGGATCGGCAGGGACACGGAGGCAGACATGAACGCGACCATCACCACCGGGCAGCCGGCCTATTTCGAGGCCTCCATCCGGGACTTCACGGAGCAGGCCGGCTCGCTCGGCTGGCCCTTCTGGCGCGGCGTCGCCGTCGGCTTCCTCGCGGCCTTTCCGCTGGCGCATCTCGCCCTGGCGGGGGACGGGCTCCTCGCCTGGATCGTCTGAGGTCAGCCGAAGCTGCCCACCTCGTGCTGGATCGCGCCCGAGACCTCCCGGACGAGGCCGAACCAGCGGCCGAGCGGGTTTAGGACGTCGCGATGCAGGGCCTCGTAGGTCCCCGCCTCGCGCGGGCCTGACGGCTCGCCGAAATCGAGCCCGACCGTCGGGTCGGGTTGCTGCGGGAAGACGTCCTCCAGGAGCTTCAGCGATGCCGGCACATCCAGCCGGAGGATGCGCTCCAGCAGCGCGTCGCGCTCGACGCCGTTCTGCGGGCGGAAGTCCGGGATGTGGGTGGCGGTGAGCCAGATCCGGTGGACGATGGCGAGCCGCAGGGCGTGGAGGGAGGCGAGCCGGGTCGACATGGCCGGCGTGTCGCCCACGACGGAGCGCAGCTTCAGCCAATCCGTCGAGAGGCGCCCGAACAGGGCGCGGAGCGAGGGCGCGAGATCGAGCCGCGCGAGCGCGCCCGCGATCGCGAGCAGCTCCTCCCGGCGGCCCTCCCGCCCGGTGCGGCGGGCGCGGTCGAACCAGCTGCCGGGATCCAGCGTGTCGATATAGGCCCGGATGACGTCGAGGTCGCTCATGCGCATCGCGTGTTCGGCGAGGCGGTAGGCGCGCTCGAACCGGTTCGACTGCTCCCGCATGGTCCGGAACAGGTCCGGCGCCCGGGCGGCCGCATGGCCGAGCCCGTGGACCGAATTCGCGAGCCAGCCGAGCTGGTGCAGGATCGCGTTGTTCGGGATGGCCCGGAGCTCGCGAGGGTGGCGGATGCGGGCCGGGCCGCCGGCATCGCTCTGCCGCGCGGCGGGGCGCGATCCCGTCTTGTCGAGGAGCGAGGGGCCGAACGTGCCGATCAGGGCCGCATAGCCCGGATCGTCCACGAGCGCGGTCATCTCCTGCCGGACGGTCTGGAAGAACTCGGTCGCGAAATCGGGCTCCGCGTAGATCGGGTCCTCCTCGGCGGGCACGGGCGCGAAGGCGTGCTCGGCGATCCGCAGGATCGTCGCCCGCGCGAGCTCGGCGCTGCCGTAGAGGAGATACCCGTCCGTCCCCTGGAAGCTCGTCTCGCGGACCACGCGCGTGCCCGCATCGGCGAAGAGCCGGCGGGCGAAGGCCGGCGCGAGGTAGGACAGCCGGTCGGTGAGGCTGTCCGGATGCGCGCCCCGCCCCGGCGATTCGCCGTGGGTGTCGAAGAAGACGAGCTCGATATCCTGGAGCTCGTATGCCGCCAGCAGCTCGCCGATCCTGAGCCGGAGGCGCTCCACCCAGAAGGTCGCCGCCACCTGCCCGATATAGCGGCCGGAATCCGAGTAGCCGAACTGGATGCACAGGCGCCCGTGGCGCTTCAGGTAATCCCGCCAATGAGGGCTGCGGAGTGCCTCGTCGATGATGCGCGGGCCCTGTTCCAGCGCGTCGGAGGTCTCGAAAAGGGGCGAGATCTCGACCCGGTCGGCAATCCCGAACCGGCAGGCGAGCCACAGCGCCGACAGGAGCGTGTAGCCTGTCTCGGTCTCGGCCACGAGAAAGCGGACCGGTCGCGACCCGTCCAGGTGCTTCACGATCTGGGCGATCGTCATCAGCATGCGGGTCGCGGAGGCCCGCTCGGCCGCGAGCGCGCCGAAATCGACGACGGTCGGCTGTACGCAGTCGAGCTCGGCGTTCACCGCCCCGAGATAGGCGCGGCGTTGGGCGGGCTCCGTCGGTTCGCCGTCGAGCGTGATCGTGCTCCGCATCGCGTTGTGGAGCTGGGACGCGTTCAGCCGGAAATGCGGCAGGGCGATCGAGACCCCGTGCGCCACGCAACCGGCCCGGAGCAGGCACAGGACCCGCCGCGCGGCATCGTCCGGAGCCGCCAGGACGGCCTCGTTCAGGGCCGCGACGAGCGGGCCGACATCCGGCAGCGCCGCCTCGCGCTCGCCGACGACGATCAGCGCGAAATCCCGCAGCTTCTCCAGCGGCGGCGCCGAGTTGAGAGCGGGCGCCTGGGCGAGCTGGCGTTCGACGGCGTCCAGCGCCGTCCGGGCCATCTCGCGGACGGGTGCCGCCGACGGGTGATCGGGCAGTTTCGCCAGGATGCGGGTGAACTGGCTCCGCTTCGATTCGAGGCGGTAGCGGAGGGTGTCCCACCAGCCGATATCGGTGCGGCCGTCCGTGTCGCATCCGACCCAGGACCCGAGCGAGACGGGGCGCGGATCGAGCTCGGTCCAGCGTTCGGGCCAGATCTCCCGGGCGGCGTCGAGCAGCGCTCCGTTAAGGCTGTCGATCGCGTCCCGTGCATGCCGGACCGCGAAGCGGGCCTGCTCGAACTCGTTCTGGAGCGTGATGTCCGGATCGGGCCGGAACGTCAGGTCGGCCGGAAGGTCCGTCCGCCCGGGATCGCCGGCCATCCCGGCGATGTGGCCGGCGAGGCTCCGGGTCATGCCGAAGGTCGGGTGGGCGGTGAAGACGGCGCCGAACCGGGGTCGCTGCACGGCGTCGCGGTAGCGCTCGAACCCGTCCGGCCCCGCATCGGCCGCGAGCCGGCGGGCCAGGGCTGCGAAAGCCTGTTCTTCCGTCCCGTCGAGCCCGACATAGCGGCGCAGGCGCCTCGCCCGATCCCGGATGGCGTCCCCGCCGAGGTGCCGGAGGAGCGCGCGGGCGTCGTCCTCGGCCAGCTCGCCCCGGTCGAAGCGGCGGGTCAGCCATAGCGCGACGAGGAGAACCGGGTTGCCGAACGGGTCCTCGCCCGCCTCGGTCCGCGCCGCCTGCACCGCATCAGCGAGCTCGGCCGCGAGAGCCGCCGGCCGCTCGGGGCCGGAGGTGAGTTCAGGACGGGCATCCATGGGCTCGGTTCCGGCAGGCCTGGCGAGACGCAAGGTGCGTACCTTTCTCAGGTTGGCCCGACTCGGCCGACGGGCCGCCCCATAGCGCGACGATGGGGTGCCGTCGAAACAGCGTACGGGTCGCGCGGCGGGCCGTCATTGCGAGAAGGCGCAGGCGACGAAGCAACCCAGGGGCCGACGCTCACCCCTCGACTGCGTCGCTTCGCTCGCAAGGATGAACCCGACGTCGCTTTTTGGCCGGGCTCAATCCGCCTCGAGGTGGAGGCCGCAATCCAGGGTCAGGATCTCGCCAGTCATCAGGTTCGCGCCGGTACACAGGAAGAAGACCGTGTCGGCGACATCCGCCGGAAAGCCGATGCGGCGGAGCGGGGCGCCGGCGATCTGCCGGTCGCGGCGGCGCCCGTAGCTCTCGGGGTCGCGGCCCTGGACGAAAGGCGTCTCGACGAGCGCGGGCCGGATGCCGTTCACCCGCACGGCCGGCGCCAGCACCCGGGCGAGCGACCGCGTCATCGTGTCGAGCGCGCCCTTCGAGGCCGCGTAGGCGATGGACGAGCCGCCGCCCGTCGTCGCCCCGTAGGAGGACAGGTTCACGACCGCCCCGTCGCCGCTGGCTGTCAGGAGCGGCGCCGCCGCGCGGGTCATCAGGAAGGCGCCGACCACGTTGACCGCGTAGACGTCGTGGAAAATGGCCGGGCTCAGCCCGTCGAGATCGGCCATCGGCACGATGCGGGTGGTTCCTGCCGCGTTGACGAGCGCGCGGGCGCCGCCGAGGGCGGATTTCGCCGCCTCCGCGAGCCGGCGGCAGCTCTCCTCGTCGCGGATGTCCGTCTCAAGCGCGACCCCGTCGGCGCCGGTCTCGCGGGCCCGCGCGATCGCGGCCTCCGCGGCCGGCCGCTGCGCCTCGCCGAGATAGGCGAGGGCGAGGTTCCAGCCTTCCGCCGCGAAGCGGAGCGCCGCACCCTCGCCGATGCCGGAACCCGCGCCGGTGATGATCGCGGTGGGCCGCAGGGAAGGGGCATCCATGTCCGGCACCGCGGTCAGGCCTCGTCCGCGACGCCGTTGCGCAGGATGCCGATCCCCTCGACCTCGACCTCGACGGTGTCGCCCGGGACGAGGAAGCGGGGCGGGTCGAAGCGCGCCCCGGCGCCGTTCGGAGTGCCGGTGAAGATGATGTCGCCGGGCTTCAGCGTGCAGAAGGTCGAGACGTATTCGAGGATGCGGCCGAACGGAAACATGAGCCGGTCGGTCGTGTCGCGCTGGCGCTCGGCGCCGTTCACGCGGGTCACGACCGTCATCGGCCGGTCGCCGACCTCGTCCGCCGTGACGATCCACGGCCCGAGCGAGCCCGTCCGGTCCCAGTTCTTGCCGGGGGTGACGTTGAACTTCCCGTGCCGCACCCAGTCCCGGATCGTGCCCTCGTTCCCGATCGTGTAGCCCATGACGTGCTCGGCCCAGCGCGCCGCCGGGATGCGCCGCCCTTCCTTGCCGATCACGAGCACGATCTCGCCCTCGTAATCGAGCTGGACGCTCTCCGGCGGACGCACGAGCGGCGCATCCGGCCCGACGAAGCTTTCCGGGAAGCGGATGAACAGGCTCGGATATCTCGGCAGGTCGGACCCGTCCTTGTACTCGGCGTTCCGCTCCGGGTAGTTCACCCCGATGCAGAAGCACTTGCCGAAATCGAGCAGCGGCTTGTCGAGCACCACGTCGCGATGGGCGAGGTCGGCCGGGCCGGAGGTGACCGTGACGGCCGTCGCGACGTCGCCTGCGGCCACGAGCTCGTGCAACGCGTCGTACTTGCCCTCGAGGCGCGCCTTCAGGTCGACGACGCCGTCCTGGCGCCAGATGCCGAAGGACGAGCGGCCGCCGGCCGTGTAGGTGACGAGCTTCATCGGTCGCGGCGCCCTATTCGAAGTAGCACGAGACGGTCCCGAACGGGCCGTAATCGGCCACCACCGTGTCGCCGGCGCCGACCTCGATCGGCCGGATGAAGGAGCCCGCGAGCACGGTCTCGCCGGCTCTCAGCCCGCGTCCCTGCCCGGCGAGGCGCCTCGCCAGCCAGGCGATCCCGTTCGCCGGGTTGTTGAGCACGCCGGCCGCGAGGCCGGTCTCCTCCACGGCGCCGTTCCTGGAGCAGATCGCCCCGATCCAGCGCATGTCGTGGTCGCCAGGCCTGAACGGCCGTCCGCCGAGCACGATCCCGGCATTGGCCGCGTTGTCGGCGACCGTGTCCACGACGGTGCGGGCCGCTCCCGTCTCCGGGTCCGCCCGGAAGATGCGGGTGTCGAGGATCTCGAGGGCCGGGGTCACGTAGGCCGTGGCGTCGAGCACGTCGAAGATCGTGAGGCCCGGCCCCGCGAGGTCGTGCCGGAGGATGAAGGCCAGCTCCGCCTCGATCCTGAGCCCGATGAACCGGCTGGCCGGCACCGCGCCTCCGTCGGCGAAGAACATATCGTCGAGGAGGTATCCCGAATCCGGCTCGCCGATCCCGACCGCAGCCTGCATCGCCTTCGAGGTGAGGCCGATCTTGTGGCCCTTCACGGTCCGGCCGCTCTCGACCTTCCAGGCCATGAAGGCATCCTGGACGCGGTAGGCGTCGTCGAGCGTCGCGTCCGGGTGCAGGACGGAGAGGCCGCGCGTCTGCGTCCGGGTGCGCTCCGCCTCGACGAGGCGGGACGCGAAGGCGTCCACCTGATCATCATTCAGCACTCTTCTTCGCTCCTCATCCTGAGGTGCCCGGCGCAGCCGGGCCTCGAAGGACGCACGACCGTACCGCGTGCTTCGAGGCCGAACCTCGCGGTTCGGCACCTCAGCAAGAGGAGTGGCGATGATACGTAGCTCCGCATCACGCCGCGATGATCGGCGAGGCCGCGTAGGACGGCTCGCGGACGGGCGTGTCGGCGAAGGGCGTGCCTTCCTCGAACCAGCTCCTCGGCGCCGGGGCGCCCCAGAGCGTCTGCCGCTGCGGGTCGCGGAGGTCCCAGCGGATCGGCTCGTGGTCGGGATCGACGGTCTGGTAGTCGGAGCAATAAATCTCGATCCGGTGCCCGTCCGGGTCGCGGATGTAGAGGAAGAAGGCGTTGGAGATGCCGTGCCGCCCCGGGCCGCGCTCGATGTTGCCGACATAGCCCGTGGTGGCCATGAGGTCGAGGAGGTCGATGATGTTGAGCGGCGTCGAAACCCAGAAGGCGACGTGGTGGAGCCGCGGCCCGACGCCGTGGGTGAACGCCATGTCGTGCACGCCGCCCTTCCGGTGCATCCAGGCCGCCCAGAGCCGCGTCCGGTCCTCGTTCTCCGTGTATTCCGTCGTCCGGAACCCCATGGCCGTGTAGAAGGCGACGGAGGCGTCGACGTCGTCCGAATAGCAGTTGAAATGGTCGATGCGGAGCGGCTTCACGCCCCGGTAGAGCGCGTATCGCTGGTGGACGGACGGGAGCCTGTCCATCCGGAAGTAGAACTCGAGCGGCACCCCCACCGGATCGATCGTGCGCAGCGTCCGGCCCTGGAACGGCTCCTCCACGAACTCGGCCCGCAGGCCCCGTGCCCGGAAGAAGTGCTGCGCGCGGTCGAGGTCCTCCTCAGAATAGACCTTGAAACCGAGGAGGTTCGCGACCGGCTCCGCGCCTTTTCGGAGGATGACGCAATGGTGGCCGCGCTCCTCCATGGCGCGGAAGTAGAGCCGGTCGGCCGTCTCGGCCGTCACCTGGAGGCCGAGCGTGTCCCCCCAGAAGGCCTTCGCGGCCCCGAGGTCGCGAACGGTGAGGAGGACGTGGTTCAGCCGCACCACGTTGAAGGGCGGGTGGAGGACGGAGGCGGGTATGGGCATGTTCGCTCCTTCCCTC
>CALMTJ010000286.1:13612-18927 GCA_937872715.1 uncultured Methylobacteriaceae bacterium | reverse complement strand
TCACGCGCGAGAAGATCTTCGAGCGGCTCCACCAGGAGCTGCCCTACCATTCGACCGTCGAGACGGACCAGTGGCAGGAGCGCCCCGACGGCTCCGTCCGGATCGAGCAGACGGTGTTCGTGGAGCGGGAGAGCCAGCGCAAGATCGCGCTCGGCCGGGGCGGGCAGACCATCAAGGCCATCGGCCAGGCGGCCCGGGCCGAGATCGCCGACATCGCGGAGAAGCCGGTCCACCTCTTCCTCCACGTGAAGGTCCGGGAGAACTGGGCCGACGATCCGGCCCGCTACCGCGAGATGGGGCTGGACTTCCCCCGGAACTGAAGGACGAGGCAAATCGCTTCAGGCAGTCCGGGCAGGCCCTGCGCCTTCCCTCCCCCTTTGAGGGGAGGGCCGAGCCGAAGCGAAGCGGAGGTTCGGGGTGGGGGTCGCTCAGTCTGGTGAGCGGGTGCAGGCGGCCCGACCCCCATCCGGCCCTCCGCTTCGCTCGGTCCACCTTCCCCGCAAGGGGGAAGGCAGTCGCTGAAGTCGACGCTCCCTTTGATGCGGTGACCCAATGGGGCTCCACTCGCTTGCCACGTCGCGCCCGTGCGCCTATATGCCCGCCCATCCCACACGCGGACGTCGCCTCATGCTTTAATGAGGCATCCCGGTGTCCGGCTCCGCCGGACTCTTTCGCTCCGCGGCGGCTCAACCGGAGAGACCAATGGCATTGCCCGATTTCACCATGCGTCAGCTGCTCGAAGCCGGAGCGCATTTCGGCCACCAGTCGCATCGCTGGAACCCGAAGATGGCGACCTACATCTTCGGCACCCGCAACAACATCCACATCCTGGACCTCGCGCAGACGGTGCCCATGCTGCATCGCGCGCTCCAGGCCGTGAGCGACACGGTGGCGAAGGGCGGCCGCGTCCTGTTCGTGGGCACGAAGCGTCAGGCGTCCGACGCCGTCGCGGAGTCGGCCAAGCGCTCGGCGCAATATTACGTGAACTCCCGCTGGCTCGGCGGCATGCTGACCAACTGGAAGACGATCTCCGCCTCCATCAACCGTCTGCGGAGCCTCGACGACACCCTGGGCGTCGGTGCCGGGCGCGGCCTGACCAAGAAGGAGCTCCTGATGCTCTCCCGCGAGAAGGAGAAGCTTGACAAGGCGCTGGGCGGGATCAGGGACATGGGCGGCGTGCCGAACCTCCTCTTCGTGATCGACACGAACAAGGAGGCGCTGGCCATCAAGGAGGCCGGGCGGCTCGGCATCCCGGTCGCCGCCATCGTCGACACGAATTGCGATCCGGAGGGGATCACCTTCCCGGTCCCGGCGAACGACGATGCCGGCCGCGCCATCGCCCTTTATTGCGACCTCGTCGCCCGCGCGGCGATCGACGGCATCGGACGCAGCCAGGGCCATGCGGGCGTGGATGTCGGCGCCTTCGAGACCCCGATCGAGGAGGCCGCCCTGGCCGATGCCGGTGAGACGGGCGACGACCTGCCGGAGCTCCCCGAGCCGACGGAGCAGTTCGAGATCCTGTCCGCTCCGCGCGGCGCGCCGGACGATCTGACGAAGCTCACGGGCGTCGGCCCGCAGCTCGACAAGAAGCTGAACGATGCCGGCATCTTCCATTATTGGCAGGTCGGCGCGATGAAGCCGGACGACATGGCCAAGCTCGACGCCGACCTGAAGCTGAACGGCCGCATCGCGCGCGATGGTTGGGTGGGTCAGGCGCGGGCGCTGATCGACGCCGCCTGACCGGACGGCCGCGCGGCCACCGACCCGCATCCGAAGCCGGCGCCCTCCGCCGGCTTCGACGTCTCATGGAAGGATTTCCGATATGGCTGTCGTGACCGCCGCGATGGTGAAGGAGCTGCGCGAGAAGACGGGCGCCGGCATGATGGATTGCAAGGGCGCCCTCGGCGAGACGGGAGGCGACATCGAGCAGGCCGTCGACTGGCTCCGCAAGAAGGGCCTCGCCAAGGCGGCGAAGAAGGCCGGCCGCACCGCCGCCGAAGGGCTGATCGGGGTCGAGGCGCCCGGCCGCTCCGGCGCGCTCCTCGAGGTGAATTCCGAGACGGATTTCGTCGCCCGCAACGACAGCTTCCAGGCCTTCGTGCGCGAGGCGACGAAGGCCGCGCTGAGCGCCGGAGGCAGCATCGAGGCGCTCGAGGCGGCCCATCTTCCCGGGTCGTCGGCGACGCTGAAGGACAGGCTGCAGGAGCTCATCGCGACCGTCGGCGAGAACATGACGATGCGCCGCGTGGCGACCCTTTCCGTCTCCAACGGGGTCGTCGCCACCTACGTCCACAACCAGGTGACGGAGGGTCTGGGCAAGATCGGCGTGCTGGTCGCCCTCGAATCGGAGGGCGATGTCGGCGAGTTGTCGACGCTCGGACGCCAGATCGCGGCGCATATCGCGGCCATGAATCCCGTGGCGGTGGATGCCTCCGGCGTCGATGCGGGCACGATCGAGCGCGAGAGCGCCATCCTGCGCGAGAAGAACGCCGGCAAGCCGGACCACGTCCTCCAGAAGATCGTGGAGAGCGGGCTGAAGAGCTTCTTCAAGGAGAACACCCTTCTCGACCAGATGGCGGTTCATCCCGACCACGCCAACAAGACCATCACCCAGGTGCTGAAGGAGGCCGGCAGCCGCATCGGCAAGCCGATCGAGCTCAAGGGCTTCGTGCGCTACGGCCTCGGCGAGGGGATCGAGAAGGAGGAGACGGATTTCGCCGCCGAGGTTGCCGCCCAATCCGGAATAGGGAAGAAGCCGGACGGCGAGGGCGCGCCGGCCTGATCCGACACGGGCGGCCTCAGGGCCGCCCTTTTCGTATGGGGAATGCCCATCGGCGCGGCGGAACGCTCGCCGGATGCGGCACGCGCGGAGTTCCGGTTCTTGGCGACACCCTATCGGCGCGTCCTGGTGAAATTGTCAGGCGAGGCGCTCGCGGCTCCCGACGGGTACTGGCTGTTCGCGCAGACGCTGGCCGAACTCGCGGCCGACATCGCCGAGACCGTGCGGGACGGGGAGGTCGAACTCGCGGTCGTGATCGGCGGCGGGAACATCATCCGGGGCGCCCGAATGAGCCAGGCCGGCTGGATCGACAGGCCGACGGCGGATTCCATGGGCATGCTGGCGACCGTCATGAACTCGCTCGCGCTCGAGACGGCGCTGAACGCGGCCGGCGTTTCGGCCCGCACCATGTCGGCCGTATCCATGCCGTCCATCTGCGAGACCTACGCCCGGCAGCCGGCGCTGCATTACCTGGATCGCGGGCAGGTCGTGATCCTGGCCGGCGGGACCGGCAACCCGTTCTTCACCACCGACACGGCCGCGGTGCTGCGGGCGGCCGAGCTGCGCTGCCAGGCGGTGCTGAAGGCGACCCAGGTCGACGGCATCTACACGGCCGACCCGAAGGCCGACCCCTCCGCCACCCGTTTCCAGCACCTGACCCATGACGAGGCGATCACGCGCGACCTCCGGGTCATGGACACGGCGGCCTTCGCGCTCGCCCGCGAGGCGCGGCTCGCCATCATGGTCGGGTCCGTCCACAAGCCGAGCTCCGTCCGGGGCATCCTCTCCGGGACAGCGCCCTTCACAACCGTTGCCCCTTGAAGCCGGGCGGGGCGGCGCGTAATCCGATCGCCATCCAGAGAGACGAGTCATGGCCGCCACGACCTTCGATGTCAGCGACATCAAGCGACGCATGCAGGGCGCGTTGAGCGCGCTGAAGAGCGATCTCGGCAGCCTGCGGACCGGCCGCGCGACCCCGAGCCTCGTCGATCCGATCCAGGTCGAGGCCTACGGCGCCACCATGTCGATGGCGCAGGTCGCGACGGTCAGCGTGCCGGAGCCGCGCCTCCTCTCCATCCAGGTCTGGGACCGCGGCATGGTGGCGGCGGTCGAGAAGGCGATCCGGCAATCCGATCTCGGCCTCAACCCGCAGACGGAGGGACAGGTCATCCGGCTCCGCATCCCGGAGATGAACGAGCAGCGCCGCAAGGAGATGGTGAAGGTCGCCCACAAATACGCGGAGGAGGCGCGCGTCGCCGTCCGCCACGTCCGCCGCGACGGGCTCGACCTCCTGAAGCGGATGGAGAAGGACGGCGACCTCAGCGAGGACGACGGCAAGCGCCAGGCCGAGCAGGTCCAGAAGGCGACCGACCAGACCGTCACGGAAGTGGACGGCATCGTCGCCGCGAAGGAAAAGGAAATCATGCAGGTCTAAGGTCCGGGAGGGACGGGAACCCGCATGGCACCAGAAACCGCGGCCTTGAGCCTGGCCATCGCCGAGGGGCCGGACCCGCGCGGCCGGCTCCCGGAACACGTCGCCATCATCATGGACGGCAACGGACGCTGGGCCGCGAAGCGCGGGCTCCCGCGCCTTGAAGGCCACAGGCGGGGCGTCGAGGCCGTCCGGCGGTCGGTGAGGACGTCCATCGACCTCGGCATCCGCTACCTCACCGTCTACGGGTTCTCGACCGAGAACTGGCGGCGTCCCGCGGACGAGGTCTCCGACCTTCTCGGATTGCTGAAGCGCTTCATCCGCAACGACCTCGCCCAGCTCCACGCCAACAAGGTCCGGATCTCCGTCATCGGCGACCGCGAGGCGCTCTCGCACGAGATCCGCGACCTCCTGTCCGAGGCCGAGGAGGTGACGCGGCGGAACGGCGGGCTCACCCTCGTCGTCGCCTTCAATTACGGCGGCCGCCAGGAGATCGTCTCGGCCGTGCGGCGGCTGGCCCGCATGGTGCAGGCGGGGCAGCTCGATCCGGAGGCGATCGACATGGCGGCGATCTCGGGCGCGCTCGACACGCACGGCATCCCGGACCCCGACCTCGTCATCCGGACCTCCGGCGAGATGAGGGTGTCGAACTTCCTGCCCTGGCAGACCGCCTATTCCGAATTCGTCTTCCTGCCGGACCTCTGGCCCGATTTCGACGAAGGGACGTTCCGGAAAGCCGTCGACCAGTTCGGCGGGCGTGAGCGGCGCTTCGGGGGCCGGAGCGTGAAAGCTGTCTGATCTGGCGGAGATGCGGCCCCGCGATCCCGCCGGCACGGCACCCCGATCGGAGCTCGGCCTCCGCATCGGTTCCGGCCTGGTGCTCGCGTCCGTGGCCCTGCTCGCGACTTGGGCCGGCGGACCTGCCTTCTCCGCGCTCTGGCTCGCGGCCGGCATCGCCATCTCGGCCGAGTGGATGACGATCACGGGCGTGGAACCTCGCCTCGCCGCCGTGGCGATCGGCGGAACCGGGCTCGCGGCCGCCGCGCTCTCCTACGGTGTCGGGGCGGGCGCCCTCGTTCCCGCGGGCTCGCTGCTCGTGTCGGC
>CALMTJ010000286.1:12779-13602 GCA_937872715.1 uncultured Methylobacteriaceae bacterium | reverse complement strand
CCCGCCCATCCTGCGGGACTGGCCGGGCCTCGGCCCGCTCGCGGTCGTGTGGATGTTCGCGGTCGTCTGGACGACGGATGTGGGCGCCTTCTTCGCCGGACGCAGCCTAGGGGGCCCGAAGCTCTGGTCGGCCGTGAGCCCCAAGAAGACGTGGTCCGGCTTCGTCGGCGGGCTCCTCGGCGCGGTCGCGATCGGTACGGCCGTCGCCGCGCTCGGACCCGTCTTCGGGGCGGAGCCGCCCTTCGGGCTCGCGGCCGTCGCGGTCGTGTCCGCCGCCGCCTCGCTCGTGAGCCAGGTGGGCGACCTCCTGGAATCGGCGCTCAAGCGCCAGTTCTCCGTCAAGGATTCCGGGCACCTCATCCCGGGGCATGGCGGCGTGATGGACCGGCTGGACGGGTTCGTGGCCGTCGCGCTCCTGGTCGCCATCGCCCTGTTCGGCAGCCGCGTCGTGGAGCGCTGAGCGATGCCGGGACGGATCACGGTCCTCGGCGCGACGGGCTCGATCGGCCGCTCGACCCGGGACGTCCTTCGCCAGCATCGCGACCGGTTCGAGGTCGCGGCGCTGGTCGCGGGCAGCGACGTCGCCGGGCTCGCGAGCTTCGCGCACGAGTTCGACGCCCGCTACGCGGCCCTCGCCGACCCCGCCAAGCTGCACGACCTGCGCGACGCGCTGGCCGGCACCGGGACGGAGGTCGGGGCCGGGCCGTCCGCAATCCTGGAGGCGGCGGACAGGGAGGCGGAGTTCGTGGTGGCGGCGATCTGCGGTGTCGCCGGTCTCGAGCCGACTCATGCGGCGCTGAAGCCCGGCCGGCGGATCGGGCTC
>CALMTJ010000286.1:4825-12769 GCA_937872715.1 uncultured Methylobacteriaceae bacterium | reverse complement strand
CTGGTCTGCGCCGGGCAGGCCTTCATGGAGGACGCGGAGCGGGTCGGCGCCACGATCCTGCCCATGGATTCCGAGCACAACGCCCTCGCGCAGGCGCTGGCATGCGGGCACCCGGACGACGTCCTCACCATGACCCTGACCGCGTCCGGCGGTCCGTTCAGGACCTGGAGCCGGGAGGCGATCGCGGCCGCGAGGCCGGCCGACACCGCCAAACACCCGACCTATTCGATGGGCGCCAAGATCAACGTCGATTCCGCGAGCCTGATGAACAAGGGGCTGGAGCTGATCGAGGCTCACCACCTTTTCGGCCTCAGGCCGGACCAGCTCCACGTCGTGGTCCATCCGCAATCGATCATCCATGGCCTCGTGCAATGGCGGGACGGCGGATGGACCGCCGGCCTCGCCAATCCGGACATGAAGATCCCGATCGCGAACTGCCTCGCGACCGAGCGTCGCCTGTCCCTCGACGTCCCCCGCCTCGATCTCGCCGCGATCGGGCAGTTCACGTTCGAGGCTCCGGACGAGGAGCGGTTCCCGTGCCTCGCGCTCGCGAAGGCCGCCCTCGCCGCGGGCGGCGGCATGCCAGCCGTGCTGAACGGGGCGAACGAGGTGGCGGTGGCGGCCTTCCTGGACGGGCGGATCGGCTTCGCCGACATCGCCCGCATCGTCGAGGGGACCTGCGCGGCGGTCTCGCTCGGCAAAGACGGCGCTCCCGCCACCGTGGCGGAGGCGCTCGCCATCGACCGGGAGGCGCGGCGGATCGCGGGATCGTTCCTGGCGCCGTCCCGCATGGCGGCCGGTCGTGCCGCGGGGAGTTCGTGATGGATCAGCTTGTCGCCGCGGCGGGGCGGCTCGGAGGGCTCCTGCTCTACCCGGCCGCCTTCCTGTTCGTGCTGACGGTCGTCGTGTTCGTGCACGAGTTCGGCCATTTCTGGGTCGGCCGGCGCTGCGGGGTCGGCGTGAAGGCCTTCTCCATCGGTTTCGGCCGGGAGATGTTCGGCTGGAACGACCGCCACGGCACGCGCTGGAAGATCTCGGCAGTCCCGCTCGGCGGCTACGTCAAGTTCGTGGGCGACATGAACGGCGCGAGCGTGCCGGACGACGAGGCGCTGGCCCGCATGCCGGCGGCCGAACGCGCGGTGAGCTTCCACCACCGGTCGCTGCCGAAGCGCGTCGCCATCGTGGCCGCCGGCCCGGTCGCGAACTTCATCCTGTCGATCGTCGTGTTCGCGGCCCTCACCTATTTCGGCGGACGGCAGGTGCTGGCACCCCGGGTCGAAGCCGTCCAGCCCGGCACGGCGGCGGAGGCGGCCGGCTTCCGGCCGGGCGACCTCATCCTCTCGATAGACGGCCGGGCCATCGAGAGCTTCGCCGACATGCAGCGGATCGTCTCGACCAGCGCCGGCGACCGCCTCGCCTTCGTGGTCGAGCGCCGCGACAGCCGGTTGGAGCTGGATGCGACCCCGACCGTGCGGGAAGTCGAGGTGCCCGGCTTCGGCAAGCAGCGCATGGGGGTGCTCGGCCTCCAGGGCTCGCGCGATCCGGCCGACCTGCGCTTCGTGCGCTACGGCCTCGCCGAATCGATCGGAATGGGCGCGTCCGAGACCTGGAACGTGGTCGAGCGCACCTTCAACTATCTCGGCAAGCTCGTCAGCGGCCGCGAATCCCCGCAGCAGCTCTCCGGCCCCATCGGTATCATGCGGGTCTCGGGGGAGGTCGCGGCCATCGGCGGGGTGAGCCCGCTCGTCGGCCTCATCGCCATCCTGTCCGTCTCGATCGGCCTCATCAACCTCTTCCCCATCCCGCTGCTCGATGGGGGGCACCTGCTCTTCTACGCCGTGGAGGCCGTCCGCGGCCGTCCGCTCAGCGACCGGGCGCAGGAGATCGGCTTCCGGATCGGCCTCGCGATCGTCGTGATGTTAATGCTCTTCGCCACTTGGAACGACATTGTTCACCTTGGCGCCTCAATCGCGGACCGCGGGACGTGACACGAAGGCCACGGGGCGGCAGAATGGCGAGGTGTTAAGATTAACTCCGGTGTCGACTCGGTTCGGGACCGGTTAAGAAGCGGAGCCTGCGGCGTGCCTGCCGGGGGCAGCCGCCGGAACGGGGCCTTCGCTTCCTCGACGAAGCAAGAGCGGGACGGATAGTTGATGATGGTCATAAGCACGATCCGCCGCGTGGTGTCGGCGCATCTCCGCGCCGTCCTGGTGGCGGCGGCCTTCCTCGCGGGCGGCGGCGCGGCTCTCGCGCAGGAGATCGTCGTCCAAGGCGGCGGCCGCGTGGACGAGGAGACGGTCCGCTCCTACATCAACGGCTCGGGTTCCCTGGAGGAGGCCCGGCGGGCCATGCTCCAGACCGGGCTGTTCTCGGACGTTCGCCTCACCCGGCAGGGCAACCGCATCATCGTCAACGTGAAGGAGACGCGCTCGGTCAATCGCGTCGTGATCGAGGGCAACAAGAAGTTCACCAAGGAGGCGATCGAGCCGGAGCTGCAGACCAAGGCCCGCCGGTCGTTCAGCCAGGCGACGGTGGATGCCGACCTCGTCAAGATCCGCGACATCTACAGCCGCATCGGCCGGTCCGCCGCCAAGGTCACCTACCGGATCGTCGATCTGCCGAACGGCCGCGTGGACGTGGTGTTCACGGTGGACGAGGGGTCGAAAACCGGCGTCGTCGAGATCAACTTCGTCGGCAACGAGGCGTTCTCGTCCCGCCGTCTCCGCGAGCTGATGAACACGACGGAGATGAACTTCCTCTCCTTCCTGAAGACGAACGACGTCTACGACCAGGAGAAGATCGCCCAGGATGCCGAGATCATTCGGCGCTATTACCTGAAGAACGGCTATGCCGACTTCCAGGTGACGAATATCGACGTGCGCTACGACGACGCCAAGGAAGGCTACATCATCACCTTCAACGTCAGCGAGGGCGAGCCTTACCGCGTCGGGCAGGTCGGGTTCGACACGCGCGTCACCGGCATCGATCCCGACATCCTTCGCGACCGCGTCGAGACCGGGACGGGCGACGTCTACAACGCCGAGGACGTCGAGCGGACGCTGAACGGCATCACGAACGAGGCGGTGCGCCGCGGCTATCCGTTCGTCACCGTGCGGCCGACGGGAGCCCGCGACCCCGCCACCCACACGGTCAGCCTGGGCTACGTGGTGGAGGAGGGCCCTCGCGTCTACATCGAGCGCATCAACGTCCGGGGCAACAGCCGCACGCGGGATTACGTGATCCGGCGCGAGCTCGACATCGGCGAAGGCGACCCCTTCAACAAGATCCTCGTCGACCGGGCGGAGCGCCGCCTGAACAATCTCGGCTACTTCAAGAAGGTCAGGATCTCGACGGAGCCGGGCAGCGCGGCCGACCGGGTCGTGGTGAACATCGACGTCGAGGACCAGCCGACGGGTGCCTTCTCCATCTCGGGCGGCTACTCGACGACGGACGGCGCGATCGGCGAGATCGCGGTCTCCGAGTCGAACTTCCTGGGACGCGGCCAATTCGTCCGCATCGCCGGCCAGATCGGCCAGCGCTCGAACGGCGTCGATTTCTCCTTCACGGAGCCGTACTTCCTCGGCTACCGGCTGGCGGCTGGCTTCGACCTGTTCTCGAAATACTCCGACCAGACGCAATATGCCCGCTACGAGAACCGCACCACGGGCGGCCAGCTCCGTCTCGGCTTCCCGCTGACGGAGGAATCCGGCATCACGTTGCGCTATTCGCTGTTCGAGCAGAACCTGAAGATCCCGAACACGCTGAAGCAGCCCTACAACGACTGCTCGTCGCCGCTCTCGAACACGCCGCTGAACCCGGACGGCACCCCGACCTATCCGGATTGCGCCTATAACGGCGAGGCCTCGGTCGCGGTGAAGGAATCGCAGGGCTCCACCCTGACCTCGCTCGCGGGCATCACGCTCGCCTACAATACGGTCGACAATCTCAAGAACCCCCATTCCGGGATCTATGCCGAGGTGAAGCCCGAATTCGCGGGGCTCGGCGGCGACTCGAACTATTTTCGGGCGAGCGGCGAGGCGCGCTACTACCACGAGATCTACGAAGACATCGTTGGCGTCCTGAAGTTCCAGGGCGGACATATCGAATCCACCGGCAACAACAAGACGAGCAACGGCATCACCACGTTCGGCGGAAATCTCCGGCTGGTGGACCATTACTTCCTCGGACCGACGCTGGTGCGCGGCTTCGCCCCCTCCGGCATCGGCCCGCGCGACATCTCGACGCCGGATGCGAGCCAGAACGCGCTCGGCGGCACGACCTATGCGGGCGTCTCCTTCGAGGCGCAGTTCCCGATCCCGTTCATCCCCCGGGATCTCGGCCTGAAGGGCGCCGTGTTCGCGGATGCCGGCACCCTCTTCGGGTATCGGGGACCGACCGGGTTCGACGTGAACGGCAACGGAGTGCTGGACGGAGCCTCCTGCGCCGGCCGTCCGAAATCCAACGTGGCCAATATCTTCGTGCAGCCCGAATGCGTGGCGGCGCGGGACAGGGCGTCGCTCCGGTCTTCCGTCGGCGTCGGCCTCCTGTGGAACTCGCCTCTCGGGCCGATCCGGTTCGACTACGCCTTCGCGCTCTCGCGGGACAACGGTCAGCTCGTGACCTATCCGGGCGTCGGGACCTTCCGGGTCGGCCAGGACCAGCTGCAGGCCTTCCGCTTCTCGGGCGGCACGCGCTTCTGACGGGACCCGCGGGCCGCCTCGCGCGGCCCGCCCACGGCATGACGGACCCCTTCTTCTTCGAGCCCGAAGGCGTCCTGTCCGTCGCGGCCGTGGCGGGTATCGTCGGCGTGCCGGTGCCCGACCGGGTGCCGGACCTCGCCATCACGGCGGTGGCGCCGCTGGAGGAGGCAGGTCCCTCCGATCTCGCCTATATGGACCATCCCGGCTACGTCGAGGCGCTCGGCCGAACGCGGGCCGGCATCTGCCTCGTCTCGGGCCGCTTCGCGTCGCGGGCGCCGGCCTCCACCCTGGCGATGGTCGTGCCGGATCCGCACCGCGCCTACGCGGCGGTGCTGGGCGCGCTCCACCCGGAGGCCGCGCGCCCCCGTTCCGGCTTCGCGGCGAACGGGGTCACCCCGGGAAGCTTCGTCCACCCCACCGCCCGGCTCGAGCCGGGGGTGACCATCGATCCCGGCGCCGTGGTCGGACCGGGAGCAGAGATCGGCCGCAACACCGTGATCGGCGCCGGTGCCGTCCTCGGGCCCGGGGTCAGGATCGGGCGGAGCTGCTCGATCGGCCCGGGTTCCAGCGTGCTGCACGCGCTCCTCGGCAACCGGGTGATCGTGCATCCCGGCGTTCGCATCGGACAGGACGGGTTCGGCTTCGCCCTCGGGCGCGAGCGGCACGCGAAGGTGCCCCAGATCGGCCGCGTCATCGTCCAGGACGATGTCGAGATCGGCGCCAACACCACCATCGACCGGGGCGCGACGCGCGACACGATCATCGGCGAAGGCACGAAGATCGACAACCTCGTCCAGATCGCCCACAACGTGGTGATCGGCCGCCATTGCATCATCGTGGCGCAGACCGGGATCTCGGGCTCGGCGACGCTCGGAGACCGCGTCGTCCTCGGCGGGCAGGTCGGCGTGGTGGGGCACGTCACGATCGGCGAGGGCGCGCAGATCGCGGCCTCAAGCAACGTCAGCGGCGACGTGCCGCCCGGGGTCCGCTGGGGCGGGACGCCGGCGAAGCCCATGCGCGACTGGTTCCGCGAGATCACGGCGCTGAAGAAGCTTGCATCGCGCCGCCCTTCCGACAAAGACACGGGCGAAGGCGGTGGCTCCTGACGCTCGGAACCGCGGCGAGAGGCGGGAGACGGGAATGTCGGACGAGAAGGACGAGGCGTCCGGGCCGGACGGGACGTCCGGGCCGGACGGAAAGCGGATGCTCGGCTCGGCCGACATCTCCCGCCTCCTCGAATACCTGCCTCACCGCTACCCGTTCCTGCTCGTGGACCGCATCGTGGAGATGGACGGCGACCGGTCCTGCATCGGCGTGAAGAACGTCTCCTTCAACGAGCCCCAGTTCACGGGCCACTTCCCGGGGAAGCCGATCTTCCCCGGCGTGCTCCTGATCGAGGGAATGGCGCAGACGGCCGGCGCCCTCTGTGTCGCGTCCAAGATCGCCGAGCAGAGGCCGCCGAGCCGCGTGTATTTCATGACCATCGACAACGCGAAGTTCAGGAAACCCGTCGAGCCCGGCGACGTCGTCCATTACCACATGACGAAGCTCCGCAGCCGCCGCAATATCTGGTGGTTCCGCGGCGAGGCCATCGTGGACGGCACTCTCGTGGCCGAGGCCGAGGTCAGCGCGATGCTGGTGATGGATTGAGCGCCGGGACGATCCACCCGACCGCCATCATCGAGGACGGGGCGAGGATCGGTGCCGGAACGCGCGTCGGGCCGTTCTGCACCGTCGGTGCGGACGTGGAGATCGGCGAGGGATGCGAGCTCGTGGGCCATGTCGCGCTCGCGGGCCACACGAGCGTCGGCACCGGCACGCGCATCTTCCCATTCGCCTCCATCGGCCATGCCCCGCAGGACCTGCGCTACCGGGGCGAGCCGACAACGCTCGCGATCGGCGAGCGCTGCATCATCCGGGAGGGCGTGACGGTCAATCCCGGCACGCCGAACGGCACGGGCGCGACCGTCGTCGGCAACGATTGCTTCCTCCTCGCCCATTCCCACGTGGCGCATGATTGCCGGGTCGGCAACAACGTCGTCCTGACGAACAACGTGATGCTGGCCGGCCATTGCAAGGTCGGCGATTACGCCATCATCGGCGGCGGGGCCGGCATTCACCAGTTCGTCCGGATCGGGCCGCACGCCTTCGTCGGCGGCCTGTCGGGGGTGGAGAACGATGTCATCCCCTACGGCATGGTTCTCGGCAACCGGGCCTTTCTCGCCGGGCTGAACATCGTCGGCCTCAGGCGGCGCGGCTTCACGCGCGAGCAGATCCACGACCTCCGCCGCGCCTACCGGCTGCTCTTCGCCGACGAGGGCACGCTCGCCGAGCGGGTGAAGGACGTGGCGGAGGAGTTCACGATCCATCCGATCGTCGACGAGATCCTCACCTTCATCCGGGGCGGCGGCGACCGGTCGCTGTGCACGCCGCGCGAGTCCCCGGGACGGCCGTGATGGACGGGGCCGGCTCCCGCCCGGTCGCGATCCTGGCCGGCTCGGGCGAGTTGCCGCGCCTCCTGGCGGACCGCCTCGCGGCTTCGGGTCGCCCCCACCGGGTCCTCGCCTTCCGGGGCTTCGCCAGCCGCGATCTCCGGGCGGACGCCGTGGTCGGCCTCCTCGACGTGAAGCGCGCCGTCGCCTTCCTCGACCAATGGGCGCCGTCCTGCGTCACCATGGCGGGCGCGATCTCGCGTCCCCGCCCGGTCGCGCTCCTCGATGCTTACGCGGCGTTTCGCGACAGGCAGGAGATCGCCCGCGTGGTGGCGGGCGGCGACGACGCCGTGCTGCGCGGGGTCGTCGGGCTCCTGGAGGAGCGTGGCCACAGGCTCGTCGGCATCCGGGACCTCGCGCCCGAACTCCTGGCCGCGACGGGGCTGTACGGGCGCTGCCGTCCGGGCGAGGCCGACGGCGCGACGATCGCGGCGGGTTTCAAGCTGCTCGACGCCATCTCGCCGTTCGACGTGGGCCAGGCGGCCGTGCTGCGCGGCCGCCGCGTCCTCGCCATCGAGGGGCCGGAAGGCACCGACCGCATGCTCGCCCGGGCGCGCCGAGCCTCCCGGGCCGCCTGGTTCCGGAGGGCCCGCGAAGGCGGGGTCCTGGTGAAGGGCCCGAAACGAGGGCAGGACCTGCGGGTCGACCTGCCGGCGATCGGGCCGCGGACGGTCGAGAATGCCGCCCGGGCGGGCCTCGCCGGGATCGCGGTCGCGAGCGGCCTGACGCTGGTGCTCGGCCGCGCCGCCGCG
>CALMTJ010000286.1:3811-4815 GCA_937872715.1 uncultured Methylobacteriaceae bacterium | reverse complement strand
GGCGTCGATGTCGGGGCGCCGTGAGCGGCGCCTCCGCGTCTCCCGTCCGCATCTTCCTGGTCGCCGGGGAGGAATCCGGCGACCAGCTCGGAGCGGCGCTGATGCGGGCGCTCGCGTCGCGTCTCCCGGGCGGGGTCGCGTTCGGCGGCGTCGGCGGGCCCGCCATGGAGGCCGAGGGTCTGCGGAGCCTGTTCCCCATGTCGGACATCACCGCCATGGGGATCGCGGGCGTGCTCGCGGGATTGCCCCGCATCGTGCGCCGCGGCTTCCAGCTGGGCGATGCCGTCGGGGCGGCACGGCCGGACATCCTCGTCGTCATCGACAGCCCCGATTTCACCCACAGCGTGGCCCGCCTGGCAAGGCGGCGCATCCCGGGTCTCCCAGTCGTGAACTACGTGAGCCCGAGCGTCTGGGCGTGGCGGCCGGGCCGCGCCCGGCGCATGCGGGCCTATGTGGACCATGTCGCGGCGCTGAAGCCGTTCGAGCCCGACGCGCATCGGCGGCTCGGCGGCCCGCCCTGCACCTATGTCGGCCATCCGCTGGTCGAAAAGCTCCACCTCCTCCGGCCCGCCCCCGAGGAGAGGCCGCCGATCTCGGCCGATCCCGTCACGCTGCTCGTCCTGCCCGGCAGCCGGCGGTCGGAGATCTCCAGGCTCATGGAGCCGTTCGGCGCGACCGTCGGGCTGCTCGCCGCCGGGGGCACCCGGCCATTCGAGGTGGTGATCCCGGCGATCCCGCGCCTCGCCGAGGACATTGCGCGGCGCGCGGCCTCCTGGCCGGTCGCGCCGCGGATCGTGGTCGGCGAGGAGGCGAAGCACGCGGCCTTCCGGCGGGCCGGCGCGGCGCTCGCGGCGTCAGGAACCGTGACGCTCGAACTCGCGCTGGCCGGAGTTCCGGCCGTCGTCGCCTACAGGGTGTCGAGATGGGAGGAGCCGCTCAAGCTTCTCGTCAAGGTGCCGTCGATCGTGCTCGCGAACCTCATCCTCGGGGAGAACGCCATGCCG
>CALMTJ010000286.1:3238-3801 GCA_937872715.1 uncultured Methylobacteriaceae bacterium | reverse complement strand
GGAATTCCCCGGCGCCGCCTCGGACCCGCCCCGCATGGCGGCCGCTCTGCGCCCGCTCATGTCCGACACGCCGGAGCGCCGCGCTCAGCTCGCCGCTTTCTCGCGGCTCGACGCCGTCCTGGAGACGGATGCTTCGGAGACGCCCTCGCAGCGCACGGCCGCGATCGTCCTGTCCGAGCTCAGGCGAGCCGGCCGGATCTGATCGTGGCGAATGCGGCCGAAGCTCAGAGCTCGTTCGGCATCACCCCCATTCGCTCCTCATGCTGAGGTGCCGGCGCAGCCGGCCCTCGAAGCGTGCCCCCCGGACTGATCCGGGGGCACGCACGGGCGATGTGCGTCCGTCGAGGCTCGCCTCAGGATGAGGAGGTGGAGGCCTGCAGGTGTCGGCGAATTCCGGACGGCGTCTCGGAACCATGCCTCTCCGTCAGCCGCGCTGCGAGATCGGACGGTAATCGCGCTGCGTCTCGCCCACGTAGAGCTGCCGGGGGCGGCCGATCTTCTGGGAGGGATCCTCGATCATCTCCTTCCACTGGGCGATCCAGCCGACAGTGCGCGCAAGGGCG
>CALMTJ010000286.1:0-3228 GCA_937872715.1 uncultured Methylobacteriaceae bacterium | reverse complement strand
CCCTCCCGCGGTGCCGGGGATTTCTGCCTCCTCACGGCGGAGCCGATCGAGGCCGTCGTCGACCACCTCAGGGCCGAGGGCGTCGCGATCGTGGACGGACCTGTCCGCCGGGCCGGCGCGAGAGGGCCGATCACGTCCGTCTACTTCTACGATCCCGACGAGAACCTGGTCGAGGTCAGCAACCTCGCACCGGGGTGATCGCCGCAGCCCGCCGCGGTCGTCTCAGGCGCGCTGCGAGGCCATCGGGTAGTCGCGACGCGGCGCGCCGACGTAGAGCTGGCGCGGACGGCCGATCTTCTGGGACGGATCCTCGATCATCTCCTTCCACTGGGAAATCCAGCCGACGGTGCGGGCGAGCGCGAACAGCACGGTGAACATGGAGGTCGGGAAGCCCATCGCCTTCAGCGTGATGCCCGAATAGAAATCGATGTTCGGATAGAGCTTCTTCTCGATGAAGTACTCGTCCTTCAGCGCGATCTGCTCGAGCTCCATCGCGACGTCCAGCAGCGGATCATCCTTGATGCCGAGCTCGTTCAGGACCTCGTGCGTGGTCTTCTGCATGATGCGGGCGCGCGGGTCGTAGTTCTTGTAGACCCGGTGGCCGAACCCCATCAGCCGGAACGGGTCGTTCTTGTCCTTCGCCTTGGCGACGTATTTGCCGACGTTCTCCGGGCGGCCGATCTCGCCCAGCATCTTGAGCGCCGCCTCGTTGGCGCCGCCATGGGCCGGCCCCCACAGGCAGGCGATCCCGGCCGCGATGCAGGCGAAGGGGTTCGCGCCGGACGACCCTGCCAGCCGGACCGTCGAGGTCGAGGCGTTCTGCTCGTGATCCGCGTGCAGGATGAAGATGCGGTCGAGAGCCCGCGACAGGACCGGGTTGACGGTGTAGTCCTCGCACGGGACGGCGAAGCACATGCGGAGGAAATTGGACGCGTAATCGAGGTCGTTCTTCGGATAGACGAAGGGCTGACCGACCGAATACTTGTAGGCCATGGCTGCGAGCGTCGGCATCTTGGCGATCATGCGGATCTGGGCGACCATCCGCTGCGTCTCGTCCGAGATGTCGGTCGAGTCGTGATAGAAGGCGGAGAGGGCGCCGACCGAAGCCACCATGATCGCCATCGGGTGCGCGTCGCGCCGGAACCCGAGGAAGAACCGGTTCATCTGGTCGTGGACCATCGTGTGATGGGTCACGTGGTAGACGAAATCCTGCTTCTGCGCCGCGCTCGGCAGCTCCCCGTAGAGGAGGAGGTAGCAGGTCTCGAGGAAGTCGCCGTGTTCGGCCAGCTGCTCGATCGGGTAGCCCCGGTAGAGGAGGACGCCCGCATCCCCGTCGATATAGGTGATCTTGGATTCGCAGCTCGCCGTCGAGGTGAAGCCCGGGTCGTAGGTGAAGGTCCCGCTGCCGGCGTAGAGCTTGGAGATGTCGACGACGTCCGGCCCGATCGTCCCGGATTTCACGGTGAAATCCATCTTCTTGTCGCCGATGGTGAAGGTGCTGCTGCCGCTCATCGAGCTCGCCTCTCGTCACGTTCCGGGCAGAACGGCTCGAAGCACGTCCCGAGCCAATCGCCCTCCCGGCGGCGCTCGATCGGAGCGGGCCGGACGGCTTCGGGGCCATCCGGTATCGGATCGCCAGGGCGCGTTCAAGCAGCCCCGCGCGACCGCTCCGTGACACCCGCCGCGGGCCCCTGCGCGGCGAGACGGGCGAGCGTCTCCCGACGCCCGAGCACGGTCATGACGTCGAACAGGCCAGGCGAGGTGGCGCGGCCCGTGAGCGCCGCCCGGAGCGGCTGGGCGACCTGCCCGAGCTTCGAACCTTCCGCCTCTGCGAAGGCCCTCACGGTCTCCTCCAGCCGTTCGGCCGACCACTCGCCATCCGCGAGCGCGGGCAGCAGGCGGAGGATGCGGTCGCGGGCCGGTGCGTCGAGCAGCGCGGCCGCCTTCGCGTCGAGGTCGAGCGGCCCCGGCACCCACAGGTAATAGGCGCTGTCGAGGAGCTCCACGAGAGTCTTCGCCCGCTCCTTAAGGCCGTCCATCGCGGCGACGCGCCTGTCCCGCACCGCGGGCGAGAAGCGGGGCCCGCGGCCGCGCGACGGCGCGCGCAGGGGCAACCGCCCGTCCAGGCGCTCCACGAGGTCGGCTCCGGGCGTGCCGCGGAGGTAGTGCCCGTTCAGGTTCTCGAGCTTGGCGAAATCGAACCGGGCCGGGGAGCGGCCGACCTGGGCGAGGTCGAAGCTCTCGACCATCTCGGAATCGGTGAAGATCTCCTGGTTGCCGTGGCTCCAGCCCAGCCGCACGAGGTAGTTCCGCAGGGCGGCCGGCAGGTAGCCGAGCTCGCGATAGGCCTCGATGCCGAGGGCGCCGTGGCGTTTGGAGAGCTTCGCCCCGTCCGGCCCGTGAATGAGAGGGATATGCGACCAGGACGGCGCGTCCCAGCCGAGGGCGTCGTAGATCTGCGTCTGGCGGGCGGCGTTGGTCAGGTGGTCGTCGCCCCGGATCACGTCCGTCACGCCCATGTCGTGGTCGTCGACCACCACGGCCAGCATGTAGGTCGGGTTGCCGTCCGAGCGCAGGAGGACGAGGTCGTCGAGGTCCTTGTTCTGCCAGGTGACGCGGCCCTGGACGCGGTCGGCGATGACCGTCTCGCCCTCCGTCCGGGCGCGGAGCCGGATCGCGGGGCTCACGCCGGGGGGCGCCTCGGCCGGATCGCGGTCGCGCCAGCGGCCGTCATAGCGGAGCGGCCGGCCTTCCCGCTTCGCCTCCTCGCGCATCGCGGCGAGCTCGTCCGGCGTGGCGTAGCACCGGTAGGCGGCCCCCCGCGCCAGCATGTCGGCCACGACGGCGCGATGCCGGTCCGCGCGGGAGAACTGGTAGACGACCTCGCCGTCCCAGGAGAGGCCGAGCCACGCGAGGCCGTCCAGGATCGCCTGGATCGCGGCCTCCGTCGAGCGCTCGCGGTCGGTGTCCTCGATCCGCAGCAGCATGCGGCCGCCATGCCGGCGCGCGTAGAGCCAGTTGAACAGGGCCGTGCGGGCGCCTCCGATATGGAGGAACCCGGTCGGCGAGGGTGCGAAACGCGTGACGGCGGTCTGGGACATGAAGCTCGGCGCGCGATCGGGAGGTGGCGAGGGCTGGAAGCCGGTCGCCGCTCGTCTAGCATGGCGTCCGGGCTCCCATAAAGCCGAGGGGCGCGGGCGTGCGGCAGGGGCGGCGAGGTAGCGTAGT
>CALMTJ010000285.1 GCA_937872715.1 uncultured Methylobacteriaceae bacterium | reverse complement strand
GCATCGTGGTCTTCGTCCAGGAGGAGCGCTCCCAGCACAAGAACCGGGCGCGCGGCATGGCGCTCCTGCGCGCCCGCCTCTACGACCGCGAGCGCCGGGAGAAGGACGCGATGCGGGCGGCCGACCGCAAGTCCCAGGTCGGCTCCGGCGACAGGTCTGAACGCATCCGCACCTACAACTTCCCGCAAGGCAGGGTGACGGACCACCGCATCAACCTCACGCTCTACCGGCTGGAGGAGGTGCTGGCCGGGACGGCGCTGGACGAGGTGGTGGACGCGCTGGCCACCCGGCACCAGGCCGACCTTCTGGCGGCCGAGAACGCCGGGTGAGGCTTAGGCGGTTGCGACGATCTGCTTGACCTGTCGCCTGGCCGGCATAGCTTGCGTGGGTGTTGATCGTCTGGGACGAGCCGAAGCGGCGAGCTAATCTGGAGAAGCACGGCCTGGATTTCGCGACCTTCGAAGGCTTCTTCGATTGGGGCGGAGTGTTGGTCGACGTGGCGCGGCGGAGCCGGACAGGCCGTCCGAGGGTGCAGGTTCTTGGCCGGATGGCGGGGCTCGTCGTGACGGCCATCCTGTCTCCTCTGGGATCGGAAGCCCTGGCGCTCATCAGCCTCAGGAAGGCGAACACTCGCGAGAGGAACCGCTATGAGCGACACTGAACCCAAGCGGCCGAGCCTCGACGGGTTCTCGCAAGAGGATTGGGACGACGTGTCGGACAATCCCGAGATGACGGACCAGCAGCTGGCGGAGCTTCGGCCGGCCTCCGAGGTGCTGCCGCCTGCGCTCTATCGGGCGCTGACGCGACGGAGCCGCGGACCGCAGAAGGCACCGACGAAGCAGCTCGTCTCGCTCCGGCTCGATCCCGACGTGCTGGCGCATTTTCGGGCGACGGGGCCGGGCTGGCAGAGCCGCATCAACGCCGCCCTCCGGGAGAAGATGGCGGGCTGAGGCTCACCGGTCGGCGGCGGCGATCGCGGCCAGGAACGCCTCCCCGTAGAGGGAGAGCTTGCGCTCGCCGACGCCCTGGATGGCCCGCATCTCGTCGAGGGTCGCCGGGCGCCGCTCGGCCATGTCGATCAGGGTGCGGTCGGGGAACACGATGAAGGCCGCGACGCCCTCCTGCCGGGCAAGTTCCCGGCGCAGCGCCCTCAGGCGCTCGAACAGGGCGGAGGCGCCGTCCTCCATCGCGGCGGCCGCCCGGGCCGCGTCGCGGCGGCGGCCCGTCTTCGGCTCCGCGGCGCGCGGCTCCCGAAGCGCGATGCCCTCGCGGCCGAACAGGATGTCCTCGCCTTTCGGGGTCAGCGCGAACCCGCCGAACTCCTCGCTCGCCTCGGCGAGGGCCCCGGCCGCGAAGAGCTGCCGGTAGGTCGTCGACCAGAACCGCGCGTCCCGGTCGCGGCCGACCCCGAACGTCTTGAGCCGATCGTGGCCGCGCCGGGTCACGGCCTCCGTCGCATCCCCCCGCAGGATGGCGGTGAGGTGGGCGGCCCCGAAGCGCCCGCCGGTGCGGGCGACGGCCGAGAGCGCCTTCCGGGCGGTCTCCGTCGCGTCCGCGACCGCCGATTGGTCGCGGCACAGGTCGCAATGGCCGCAGGGTTCGCTCGCCTCGCCGAAATAGGCGAGGAGCGATTGTCGCCGGCACGCCGCCACCTCGCAGAGGTCGACCATGGCGGCGAGGCGCCTCCCCTCGATCCGCCGCCGCTCGTCGCCCACATCCTTCCCGGCGATCTGCCGCCGCCGCAGCATCATGTCGTCGAGGCCGAACAGTGTCAGCGTCTCGGCCGGGAGGCCGTCGCGGCCGGCGCGGCCGATCTCCTGGTAGTAGCTCTCGATGCCGCCCGGCATGTCGGCATGGACGACGAACCTGACATCCGGCTTGTTGATCCCCATCCCGAACGCCACCGTCGCCACCATCACGACCCCGTCCTCCTGGAGGAAGGCGGCCTCCCGCGATGCCCTCGTCGCGGCATCGAGGCCCGCATGATAGGCGAGCGTGCGCTGTCCGCCGTGCCCGAGCGAGGCCGCGAGCCGGTCCGCCCCGTTCCGCGACGCCGTGTAGACGATGCCGCTCGCGCCGCGGTGGCGCAGGAGGAAGCGCTCGATCTGGTCGCGCGGGCGGTCCTTCGGCGCGAAGGAGAGGTCGATGTTCGGCCGGTCGAACGAGTGCACGACGACGTGCGGCGGCGAAGGGAAGAGCTGCGCCTCGATGTCGGCCCGGGTCTCCCGGTCGGCGGTCGCCGTGAAGGCCAGGACCTGGACCGGCCCCAGCGTCTCCCGGACCCGGGCGAGCTGGCGGTATTCCGGCCGGAAATCGTGCCCCCACTGAGAGACGCAATGAGCCTCGTCGATGGCGAGCCGCCGGATGCCGGACCGCCGCAGGTGGTCGGCCAGCGAACCGGAGGCGAGGCGCTCCGGCGAGACGTAGAGGAGCCGCACCACGCCCTCCGCCAGCCGGGCCATGGTCCCGCGCCGCTCCTCGTCGTCCTGTCCCGAGTTCAGCGTCGCGGCCGGGACGCCGAGCGCCTCCATCTGCCGGACCTGGTCGCGCATGAGCGCGAGCAGCGGCGAGACGACGACCGTCAGCCCGCCGTCGAGGACGGCCGGGAGCTGGAAGCACATCGACTTGCCGCTGCCCGTCGGCATGACGGCGAACACGTCCCGGCCGGCGATGGCGGCCTCCACGATCTCCCGCTGCCCCGGCCGGAAATCGTCGTAGCCGAACACGGATTTCAGGACGGCGCGCGCGTTGGCGAGATCGCTCACGTGGGCGTCACGGATGTGCCCCGCATCCCGGTCAACGCGGCTCGCCGGCGGGATCGCGGGCGTTCATCGTCAGCAGATCGTAGCGCGCCACCGTTTCGCCGTTCTGGTTGAAGACCTCGGCATCCCAGCGCACCTCCCCGTAATCCGGCTGGCGGGCAGCGTTCTTGCCCTTGACCGTGAGCCGGACCCGGATCGCGTCGCCGGGCGAGACCGGCTTCAGGAAGCGGAGGTTGTCGAGCCCGTAATTGGCCAGGACAGGCCCCGGCGGCGGGTCGACGAACAGCCCTGCCGCGAAGGACAGGATGAGGTAGCCATGCGCCACGCGGCCCGGGAAGAACGGGTTCGCGGCGGCGGCGGCCTCGTCCATATGGGCGTAGAACGTGTCGCCGGTGAACTCGGCGAAATGCTCGATGTCGCCGAGGCTGATCTCGCGGGACGCGGTCTCGATCGTGTCGCCGACCGCGAGTTCGCCGTAGGTGAGGCGGAAGGGGTGGCGGGGCGTCGCCGGCGCGGGCGCTCCCCTGATCCAGGAGCGCGTGAGCGCCGAGAGGCTCTTCGGCGACCCCTGGAGCGCGGTGCGTTGCATGTAGTGGAACACGCCCCGGAGC
>CALMTJ010000284.1:5661-9960 GCA_937872715.1 uncultured Methylobacteriaceae bacterium | reverse complement strand
AGCACCTCGTGGTTGTGCTGCCCGAGCAGCGGGGCGCCCCGGGGCGGCCCGGGCCACGCCGGCCCATGACGCGTCGACGGGCTAGAGAGACGGCGCATGTCCAAGCGCGACTATTACGAGGTGCTGGGCGTCACCCGCGCGGCGACGGAGGTCGAGCTCAAATCGACCTTCCGTAAGCTCGCGATGAAGTACCACCCGGACAAGAACCCGGGCGACGCGTCGGCCGAGGTCCAGTTCAAGGAAATCAACGAGGCCTACCAAGTCCTGTCGGACGGGCAGAAACGGGCTGCCTACGACAAGTTCGGCCACGCCGCCTTCCAGGGTGGCGGCGCGGGCGGAGGCCCCGGATTCGGCAACGAGTTCGGGGATTTCATGTCGGACATCTTCGACACGTTCTTCGGCGACGCGCGAGGCGGCGCCCGTCAGGGGCGTGGGGGCGGAGGCGCCCGCGAGCGCGGTGCCGACATGCGCTACAACCTCGAGGTCACGCTGGAGGAGGCGTATCGCGGCCACACGGCGAACGTGACGATCCCGACATCGGTGTCCTGCGAAGTGTGCTCCGGCACGGGCGCCAAGACCGGGTCCAAGCCGCGCGCCTGCCCGACCTGCGGCGGCGCGGGGCGCGTGCGGGCCGCGCAGGGCTTCTTCTCGATCGAGCGCACCTGCCCGAACTGCCACGGACGCGGGGAGGTGATCGACGATCCCTGCCCGAATTGCCAGGGTGCCGGTCGCCTCACGCGCGAGCGCACGCTGTCGGTCAACATCCCGGCCGGCGTGGAGGACGGCACGCGCATCCGCATCACGGGCGAAGGTGAGGCCGGGCTTCGGGGCGGGCCTTCGGGCGATCTCTACATCTTCGTCGGCCTGAAGCCGCACCCGTTCTTCCAGCGGGACGGGGCGGACCTGTTCTGCCAGGTCCCGATCTCCCTCATCTCGGCCGCGCTCGGCGGCGAGTTCACCGTACCGGCCCTCGACGGCGCGGATGCCCGGGTGAAGGTGCCGGAGGGGACGCAGACCGGGCGCCAGTTCCGGCTGCGGGGGAAGGGAATGACCGTTCTCCGCTCGCGCGACCTGGGCGACCTCCATATCCAGGTCGTCGTGGAGACCCCGCAGAACCTGACGCGGCGACAGCGCGAGCTCCTGGCCGAGTTCGAGCGCGAATCGTCGGGAGCCACCCAGCCCGAAAGCAGTGGATTCTTCTCCCGCGTGCGGGATTTCTTCGACGGGATCGGTGGATCAAGTCGCGCATAGTGGCATTGTCGTTCGCCCGGGCGGGGCGGACGCGGGGGGACGTCGTTGCTTCAACTCTCTCAAAAGCGGGGCAAGCCGCCCGTCGAACGCGAGCGGTTCGAGGACGAGGCCCGGTTCCTCCGCTCCTGGGTCGAGCGCCCGCTCCTGACGGGTGCCGTGGCGCCGTCCGGCCGGCATCTCGCGCAGACGATGGCGTCCTTCGTCGACCCCCGGGTGCCCGGCCGCGTCGTGGAGCTCGGCCCCGGCACCGGCCCGGTCACGGATGCTCTCGTCGGTCGCGGCATCGAGCAGGAAAGGCTCGTACTCGTCGAGTTCAACCCGGATTTCGCGCAGCTTCTCGCCCGTCGCTATCCTCGCGCCACCGTGGTGTGCGGCGACGCCTACGACCTGCGGGCCACGCTGACGGAGGCGATGCCCGACGCGGGCGAGCTTTTCGCCGGCGTGGTGTCCAGCCTGCCCCTCTTCACCAAGCCGCCCGAGCAGCGCCTCGACCTCCTCCGGACGGCGCACGACATGAGCCGCGAAGGGGCGCCCTTCGTCCAGTTCACCTACGCGGTGGTGGCGCCCCTGCCGGCGCGCGCGCCGGATTACACCGCGATCGCCTCCGAGCGCATCTGGCGCAACATGCCGCCCGCCCGGGTGTGGGTGTATCGCCGCGGCTGAGGGTCACCAGATCCGGGACACGCCGAAACGGTCGAACACGGCTTCGTTGGAGATCAGGATCAGCCCTTCGGCGAGAGACTGCGCGATCAGCATGCGGTCGAAGGGATCGCGATGGGGATCGTCCAACCGCCCGGCCCGCTCCGCGTGGTCCATCGTCACGGGGAGCGGCAAGAAGCCTCTCGCCTGGATGACGCCTTCGACATCGCGGGCCAGTATGCCGTCCACCTCGGGGAGCTTGCCGAGACGGTGCTTGGTGGTGATCTCCCAAGCCGAGGCAGCGCTCACGTAGACGTCCAGATCGCCCTGTTCGAGCACGATACGCGCCGGCTGCGAGAGCCGGGAACTGCCCGAGATGAACCAGATCAGCGCGTGGGTATCGGCGAGATGTCTCAACCGCCCTCCCACGCTTTCAGCTCTTCTTCCGGCAGAGGCTCGAAGAAGCGCTCGTCGATCGAGATCAGGCCCTTCATCGAGCCGAAGACCCGCTTCGGCCGCTCCCGCAGGGCTTCGAGCTTCGCGACCGGCCTGCCGCGGCGGGTGATCACCACGGTGCCGCCCGCCTCGACCTCGGCCAGGAGGCGCGACAGGTGCGTCTTGGCCTCGTGGACCGTGGCCTCGCGCTGCCCGGCCACGGAGGACGCGACACCGGGCGACGCGTCCGCCGGTCGCCGGTCCGCCTTCGGCGGGCTCCCGGCAATCTTCGGTTTCGGCGAATGTCCCGCACTTGCCGCCATGGCCGTCTCCTGTTAGCCAACAATCTAGTCAACTGACCGGCGCAGGGCAACGCCGCCAGGGGTAAAGCGGGATGGCCAAGGGGTATTGGGTCGCGCATGTCGATGTGCACGACACGGAAAGCTACAAGGGCTACGTGGCGGCGAACGGCGCCGCCTTCGCCAAGTTCGGCGGCCGCTTCCTCGTGCGGGGCGGCGGGTTCGAGAACCCGGTCGGCGCGAGCCGGGGCCGGAACGTCGTCCTCGAATTCCCGTCCTATCAAGCGGCCCTCGATTGCTGGGCATCGGAGGAATACCAGTCGGCCCGGGCCAAGCAGAAGGGCGGGGCCGAGATGGATATGATCATCATCGAGGGCTACGACGGCGCGCAGCCGGGCGGCGCCTGACGGACGCCGCCGAGGCCGGGATGGGGTCGCTTCGCCTCGCCGTCGTGGGAGCGGCCGGCCGGATGGGCCGGATGCTCATCCGGGCCGTCGCGGCCGAGCCCGGCTGCGTGCTCGCCGTCGCGCTCGAGCGCGACGGCTCGGCGGAGCTCGGGAAGGATGCCGGTGTCCTCGCCGGGATCGGCGAGATCGGCCTGCGCGTCTCCTCCGACCCGACTTCCGCGTTCGACGAGGCCGACGGGATCCTCGACTTCACGGCGCCGGCGGCGACGCGGAGCTTCGCCGAGGCGGCGGCGGCGCGCGGGCTCGTCCACGTCGTCGGCACGACCGGCCTGATGTCCGCAGATCTCGACGGGCTGCGGGAGGCGGCGGGGGCGGCCCGGATCGTCCGGTCCGGCAACATGTCGCTCGGCGTGAACCTGCTGGCCGGGCTCGTCCGCCGCGCCGCGGCGGCACTCGGGCCGGATTTCGACATCGAGGTCCTGGAGATGCACCACCGGATGAAGGTGGATTCCCCATCCGGGACGGCCCTCCTCCTCGGCGAGGCCGCCGCCGCGGGCCGGCAGGTCTCGCTCGCCGAACGTTCCGTCCGCGTGCGCGACGGCCATACGGGCGCGCGCCGGGACGGCGATATCGGTTTCGCCTCCCTGCGGGGCGGGACGGTGGTGGGCGAGCACAGCGTGATCTTCGCCGGGGCCGGCGAAAGGATTGAGCTCGGGCACAGGGCCGAGGACCGTGGGATCTTCGCACGCGGCGCCGTGAAGGCCGCGCTCTGGGCGGCCGCCCAGCCGCCCGGCCTTTACACGATGGCGGACGTGCTCGGGCTCCCGGAGGCGTGAGCCGTGCCGTGTCCCTCGGCGAGGGGCTGACCTACCACCCTGACGTTCTCGACGCCGCCGGCCAGCGCCGGCTCCTCGCGGAGCTGGATGACATCATCCGCTACGCTCCCTTCTTCACGCCCCGCATGCCGCGGACGGGCACGCCGTTCTCCGTTCGCATGACGAATTGCGGGCCGCTCGGCTGGGTGTCGGACACCGCGGGCTACCGCTACCAGCCGACCCATCCCGAGACGGGGCGCCTCTGGCCGGCCATGCCGCCTTCGCTGCTCTCCGCCTGGTCCGAACTCTCCGGCTACCCGGCCCCGCCGGAGGCCTGTCTCGTGAACCTGTACGGCGCCGGCACCCGGATGGGGCTCCACCAGGATCGCGACGAGGCCGCGCTAGATGCGCCGGTCCTGTCCGTCTCGCTCGGGGACACGGCCGTGTTCCGCG
>CALMTJ010000284.1:0-5651 GCA_937872715.1 uncultured Methylobacteriaceae bacterium | reverse complement strand
TCGATGAGGCTGCGGAGCGGCGACGTCTTCGTGTTCGGCGGCCCGGCCCGCCTCGTCTTCCACGGCATCGACCGCATCCTCGCCGGAAGTTCGGAGTTGCTTCCCCAGGGAGGCCGGGTGAACCTCACGCTGCGACGGGTCAATCCGCCACCCTGAACGGGCCACGTTCCTGCCGTTTTTGCGACCTCCTTGCGGCGCGACACAGGTGTATTGCATGCTCTGGATAGCGCTTCTCCTCGCAGCCCTCCTGGGCGCCGCCGCCCCGGCGGCGGCCGAGACCGTCTACCCGGCGGGCTCCCGGATCGGCCTCGTCCCGGCCGCCGGGATGCGTCCGGCCCGCGGCATCGCGGGGTTCCAGGATCCGGCCACTGGGGTCGCGATCATCGCGATCGAGATGCCGCCGCAGGCTTTCTCCAGCGTCGCCGCCGGGTTCGGGGACGAGGCGCTGAAGGCGCAGGGCTTCACCCCCGACGGACGCGAGAACGTCAAGGTCGGCGCCCTGGACGGGCTCCTCGTCTCCGGCCGTCAGAACGAGGGCGGCCGCGCCGTCCCGAAGACGATCCTGCTCACGGGCGATCCGACGATCACCGCGCTCGTGATCGCCCAGATGCCGACGGACGTCCCCGCCGCGACGGAGGCGCAGGTGAAGGAGATGCTGCGAAGCGTCGCCATCCGGGCTCCGCTGTCCATGGAGGAGCAGCTCGACGCGCTGCCGTTCCGGATCGGCGACACGGCCGGGTTCCGGCCCGTGCGGGCGATGGCCGGCAACTCGCTCCTGATGACGGACGGGCCGAGCGACACCGTGCGGGGCGCCGACCAGCCGGTCGTGATCGTCGCGCAATCCTACGGGCCGCCGCCGGCGCCGGAAGGCCGCGATGCCTTCGCCCGGTCCGCGCTCGGCGGGAACATGCTCATCAAGGACGTCGTCTTCGAGCGCTCGCAGAGCTTCCGCCAGGGCGGCGCCGAATGGCACGAGATCGTGGCGCGCGCGACCGACGGGCCGTCCGAGCAGCCCGTGATCGTGATGCAGAGCATGCGGTTCGAATCCGACGCCTATCTCCGCTTCGTCGCGGTGGCGAAGGTCGAGGCTCGCGACGCCATGCTGTCGCGCTTCAGGCGGGTGGTCGACAGCCTGTCCGTCAAGTAGCAGGCGCGGCCGCGGCCGGCTGGGGCTTCGGGCCGCCCTTGGAGACGCCCACGAGGGCCGGACGGAGCACGCGCTCGGCGATCGCGTAGCCCGTCTGCACCACCTGGACCACGGTGCCGGAGGGAAGCTCCTCGTTCGGGATCTCGAACATCGCCTGGTGCATGTTCGGATCGAACTTCTGGCCCTCGGGCTCGATGCGCTTCACGCCGTGCCGCTCCAGGATCTTCAGGAGGTCGCGCTCCGTGAGCTCCACGCCCTCCACGAGGGCTTTCAGCGCGGTCGTGGTTTCGGCATCCTTCGGCACGGCGTCCAGCGCGCGGCGCATGTTGTCGGCGACGTTCAGCATGTCGCGCGCGAAGGAGGTCACGGCATAGCTGCGCGCGTCGGCCGCTTCGCGCTCGCTGCGCCGGCGCATGTTCTCCGTGTCGGCGAGCGCGCGGAGCAGCCGCTCCTTCAGGTCCGCCCGCTCCGCCTCGAGCTCGGCCACACGTCCCCGCTCGTCGCTGGACGCGTGCTCGCCCGAGGCGAGGCCGTTCGCCGCGTCGTCCGTCGTATCGTCGCCAGACATCGTGTCGTTCATCATGGGGTCCCGGACATGAAGGGTCGGCCTGAATATTGAATCTCGCATCGTGAGATCAAGCGTTTGCGCGCCGGCGGACGAGGCCCGTACGGGTTCCGGCACCGCTACGGCGCTTCGGCCAGGATCGCCGTGAGGCAGCGCCGGATGGACGCCTGCCGCGACGGGTGGCTGATCTTCGTGCCGAGCAGGTCCGTCACGTAGAACACGTCCGCCGCCTTTTCCCCGAAGGTCGCGACATGGGCGGAGGCGATGTTGAGGTTGAGCTTCCCCAAGGCCGTCGTGAGATCGTAGAGGAGCCCCGGCCGGTCGAGCCCCGTGACCTCCAGCACCGTCTGGCGGGAGGACAGGTCGTTGTGGATCACGACGTCCGGGGTGACCACGAACGCGGTCGGAGCCGGCTTCGCCGTCGCCCTTCTGCGCACGAGATCCGCGATCTTGACCTCGCCTCGGAGCGCCCGCTCGATCGCCGTGGCGACGCGCTCGGCGCGGCGGATCTCGTCCTCGTCCCGCTCGAAGGCGCGCGACAGGAAGATAGCGTCGAGCGCGAGCCCATCCGCGGAGGTGAAGATTTGCGCGTCCACGATGTTGCCGCCCGCCGCGGCGCAGGCGCCGGTGACGATGGCGAGCAGGCGGGGATGGTCGGGCGACAGGACCGTGAGCTCGGTCACGGCCTTGAACACGTCCGTCTCGACCGCCGTCGCGACGGTCTGGCCGGCACCCTCGGCCTGCTTGATGAATCGGGCGTGCCTGGCCTGCCGGGCCCGTGCCGTCTTCAGCCAGTAGGCAGGGTAGAAGCGGGCCGCGTGGGCGTCGAACTCCGCGTCCGTCCAGTCGGGCAGCTCCTCCCGGAGGCGCCGTTGCGCGCCCCGCACCCGCTCGGCCGAGACGCGCTCCGTATGCCCGCCGCTCAGGAGGAGCTCCGTCTCGTAGTAGAGCGTGCGGAGCAGCTCCCCCTTCCACCCGGTCCAGACGCCGGGACCGACCGCCTTGATGTCCGCGATGGTGAGGACGAGCAGGAGCTTCAGCCGTTCGATCGACTGCACGACGGCCGCGAAGGCCTCGATCGTCTTCGGGTCGGAGAGGTCGCGTCCCTGCGCGGTGGTGGACATGACGAGATGGTTCTCGACGAGCCACACGGCCGTGTCCGTTTCCGCCGGGTCGAGCCCGAGACGCGGACCGAGTTTCCTCGCGATCTGCCCGCCGATGAGGGAATGGTCGGCGCTCCGACCCTTGGCGATGTCGTGCACGAACATGGCGACGTAGAGCGCCCGGCGGTGCCGGACGGATTTGACGATCGTGTTGGCGAGCGGATGGGCGTTCTCCACCCGCTCGGCATCGATCTCCGACAGCTCCCCGATCGACCGTATGAGGTGCTCGTCCACCGTATAGTGGTGGTACATGTTGAACTGCATCATCGACACGACCCGGCCGAAATCCGGGATGAAGCGGCCGAGCACGCCGGTCTCGTTCATCCGGCGCAGCACCGTCTCCGGCGCGCCGTGCGAGGTCAGGATGTCGAGGAACATCCTGTTCGCCTCGGGATCGCGCCGCAGAGCGGGGCCGATCAGCCGGGCCGCCCGCGTCGCGAGCCGCGAGGCGTCCGGATGGATCGGCAGCTTGTGGCGGTCGACGAGCCAGTAGAGGCGGATCAGGTTGGCCGGATCGCGCTCGAACACGTCGTCCGACCGCACGGTGATCCGGTCGTTGTCGGCGACGAAATCGGCCGAATCGAGCGGCAGGCGGCGGCGGCGGAGCGAGCCCAGCATCCGGTCGAGCACCGGGCGCGGCTTCGCGTGCCGCGCTTCGAGCCCGGCGCACACGATGGCGGTGAGGTCGCCGACCTCCTTCGCGTTCCGGAAATAGGTCTTCATGAAGCGCTCGACCGCCTCCTGGCCCATCCGGGAGCGGAACCCGAGCCGGATTGCGATCAGCCGCTGGTTGTCGAAGGTGAGCCGCTCCTCGGCGCGCCGGGTCGCGAAATGGAGGTGGCACCGCACCCGCCACAGGAACTCCTCGCAGCGCCGGAACAGCGCCGCCTCCTCGGCCGAGAACAGCCCCTCGCGGACCAGTTCGTCCGGCTCGGCGTTGCGGTAGACGTAGCGGAGGATCCAGAACAGCGTGTTCAGGTCGCGGAGCCCGCCCTTGCCGTCCTTCACGTTCGGCTCGACAAGGTAGCGCGACTCGCCCGCCCGCCTCACGCGGGCGTTCCGCTCGCGGAGCTTGGCGTCGACGAAGCCGGCGGCCGAGCCCTTCACCACCTCCTTGCGGAAACGCCGCTCGAGCTCCGTGAAGAGCGACCGGTCGCCGGCCAGGAAGCGCGCCTCCAGGATCGCCGTCCGGATCGTCATGTCGGCCCGGGATTCGTGCACGCACTCGTCGAGGGTGCGGGTCGCGTGCCCGACTTTCAGCTTCAGGTCCCAGAGCACGTAGAGAACGGTCTCGACCGCGCTCTCGTGCCCGCCGGAGACCCCAGCCGGCATGATGAACAGGAGGTCGACGTCGGAGCCCGGCGCCAGCGTCCCTCGCCCGTAGCCGCCCGTCGCGACGAGCGCGAGCCCGGCCGCTTCGGCCGTGGCGAACACCGTCTGGACCACGCCGTCCATCGCGGCGGAGAGCGCGCGTGCGCAGGCGAGCCCGTCGCCGTCCAAGATGAGGCGCCGCTCGGCCTCCGCATGGTCGGCCAGCAGCCGCGCCCGCAGGCTCGCGACGAGGTCGCGGCGGTTCTCCGCGTCCGCGCGCGCCGTGGTTGGCCGCTCCGTAGGCTTCGAGGCTAAGCCTGCGACCATGATCCCCTCGGCGGCATCTTCATCTCACAAGCGTTTGACAAAGAGGACGCAGCGTTCCAAAGACCGAACAACATCGTGCGACCTCTACGGAGCTCCTGACGCCATGATCGCCCGTCGTACTCTCCTCCACCTTCTCGGCGCGTTGCCGCTCTTGGCCGCGGCGGCGGGCTCCGCTTCCGCGGCACCGAAGGAGGTGCGCATCGACTACGCCACCTACAACCCCGTGAGCCTCGTGCTCAAGGAGAAGCGCTTCCTCGAGGACGAGTTGTCCCGTGACGGCATCGGCGTGCGCTGGGTGCAGAGCCTCGGCTCCAACAAGGCTCTCGAGTTCCTGAGCGCCGGCTCCATCGATTTCGGCTCGGCCGCGGGTGCGGCCGCGCTGATCGGCCGGATCAACGGCAACCCGATCCGGTCGATCTACGTCTTCTCGCGCCCCGAATGGACGGCGCTGGTCGCCCGCAAGGGAACCGAGCTGAAGCGGGTCGAGGACCTCAAGGGCAAGCGCGTCGCCGTGACGCGCGGCACGGATCCGCACATCTTCCTCGTCCGGGCGCTCGCGGCGGCCGGGCTCGGCGAGCGGGATGTCAAGCTCGTGCTCCTCCAGCATCCGGACGGCCGCACGGCCCTCGACCGCGGCGACGTGGACGCCTGGGCCGGCCTCGACCCGATCATGGCGGCGGCCGAGATCGAGAGCGGGGACACCCTCGTCTACCGCGACAAGGCCGCGAACACCTGGGGCATCCTCAACGTCCGGGAGGAGTTCGCCAGGGACAACCCGGCCCTCGTCACCCGCGTGCTCAAGGCCTACGAGCGCGCCCGGCGCTGGGCCTTGGCCAATCCGGCCGAGCTGCGGCGCATCCTCCAGGCCGCGACCGGGCTCTCCGAGCCCATCATCGCGCGCCAGCTCGAGCGGACGGAGCTTACCCACTCCGCGATCGGCGACGCCCAGCGCGAGACGATCCTGCAGGCCGGTCTGGCCCTCGCCGCAGCCGGCGTGCTGCCGGCCGGCACGGACGTCCCGGCCGCCGTGGACGGGCTGCTCGACCGGAGCTTCGCCCCGGCCTCGCAGTGACGGATGCCGCGCTGAACGCGGCCGATCCGCCGGTCAGGCGCGCCCAGTTGGTCACGTAGAACTCCT
>CALMTJ010000283.1 GCA_937872715.1 uncultured Methylobacteriaceae bacterium | reverse complement strand
TGTCGAACTCGACCTGCTTGAACGGCGGCGCGACCTTGTTCTTGACGACCTTGACCCGGACCGAGTTGCCGACCGCCTCGTCGCGGTCCTTCAGAGTCGAGACGCGCCGGATGTCGAGCCGGACGGAGGCGTAGAACTTGAGCGCGTTGCCGCCGGTCGTCGTCTCGGGCGAGCCATACATGACGCCGATCTTCATGCGGATCTGGTTGATGAAGATGACCATCGCCTTGGAGCGAGAGATGGAGGCCGTCAGCTTGCGGAGGGCCTGGCTCATCAGGCGGGCCTGGGAGCCCGGCTGGACGTCGCCCATCTCGCCCTCGATCTCGGCGCGCGGCGTCAGCGCCGCGACCGAATCGACCACGAGGACGTCGATCGCGCCCGAACGCACCAGCGTGTCGCAGATCTCGAGCGCCTGCTCGCCCGTATCCGGCTGCGAGATGAGGAGATCGTCGAGCTTCACCCCGAGCTTGCGGGCATAGACGGGATCCAGCGCGTGCTCCGCGTCCACGAAGGCGCAGACGCCGCCCTTCTTCTGCGCCTCCGCCACCGTGTGGAGCGCGAGCGTGGTCTTGCCGGAGCTCTCCGGCCCGTAGATCTCGATCACGCGGCCGCGCGGCAGGCCGCCGACGCCGAGCGCGATGTCGAGCCCGAGCGAGCCGGTGGACACCGTCTCGATCTCGGCGATCGCGTCCTTCTTGCCGAGTCGCATGATCGAGCCCTTGCCGAAGGCGCGCTCGATCTGGGACAGGGCGGCGTCCAGCGCCTTCGTCTTGTCCATGGAGGGGCTTTCGACGATCCGAAGCGGCGAGGAGGCCATGCGTCAGGGTCCTTATGGCAGCGGGGAGAAGCGAACTCAACGCGTCCGCCTGCCCTGAACGTACACGTTTCGTTCCGGATTGGAAGTTCTTTTTTTGTTCTCTAACGGCGGACTTCCCGCCGCCTGTCCGGGCACGTCAGGCCGTCTCGGAGATGGCGTTCTTCACCGTCTCGACGAGCTGTTTCAGGCTGAACGGCTTCGGCAGGAAGCGGAACGTCTCGCCGTCGGGGAGATGTTTCGCGAAGGCGTCCTCCGCGTAGCCGGAGACGAAGACGATCTTGAGGTCGGAATGGCGCTTCCTGAGCTCGCCCAGGAGGGTCGGCCCGTCCATCTCCGGCATCACGACATCCGACACGACGAGGTCGATCGTGCCGGGATGGTCGTCCACGATGGCCAGCGCCTCCACCCCCGAGGCGGCCTGCAGCACCGTGTAGCCGCGGGCCGACAGGGCGCGGCTGTTCACGGCCCGCACGGCGTCCTCGTCCTCGACGAGGAGCACCGTGCCCTCCCCCGTCATGTCGACCGCCTTGCGGGCGGCCGGCAGGTCCGGCTTCGGCAGGCTCTCGGGTTCGGGCACGTGGCGCGGCAGGTAGATCGCGAAGGCGGCGCCCTCCCCCGGTGCCGAGCGGACGTAGATGAAGCCGCCGGATTGCTTGACGATGCCGAACACGGTCGAGAGCCCGAGGCCGGTGCCCTTGCCGAGCTCCTTCGTCGTGAAGAAGGGCTCGAAGATCTTGTCGATCACGTCCGCCGGGATGCCGGAGCCGGTATCGGCCACCTCGATGCGGACGTAATCGGCGACCGGCATGCCGGGCAGGTCGAGGCTTCGGGACTCCGCCTCGTCCACGTTCCCGGTCGCGAGCGTCACCGTTCCGCCGTCCGGCATCGCGTCGCGGGCGTTCACCGCGAGGTTGATGATCACCTGTTCAAGCTGGTTCACGTCCGCCTTGACGAACCAGAGGTCGCGTCCCTGCCTCAGCTCGAGCTGCACGCGCTCGCCGAGGAGACGCTTCAGGAGGAGCGACAGGTCGGACAGGGCTTCGCCGAGCTTCACCACCTCCGGCCGCAGCGTCTGGCGGCGCGAGAAGGCGAGCAGCTGCCGCACCAGGCTCGCGGCCCGGTTGGCGTTGTGCTTGATCTGCATCAGGTCCTGGAAGGACGGGTCCGTCGGCCTGTGGCTCGCCAGCAGGAGGTCCGAATAGCCGATGATCGCCTGGAGGACGTTGTTGAAATCGTGCGCCACGCCGCCGGCGAGCTGCCCGATGGCCTGCATCTTCTGCGCCTGCGCGAATTGCTGCTCCAGGAGCCGGTGCTCGGTCATGTCGAGGCCGTAGAGGATGGCGCTCTCCCCGGCCGCGCCGTCCGCCACGCTGACCGCGTTCAGCCACAGGCGGGCCGAACGCCCGCCTTCCGCGAGGGCGACCTCGAGCGCCGGACCGTCGATCCCGTCCGCCGCGGCGCTCGCGGCCGCCGCTTCCACCCGCGGCCTGTCCGGCTCGGCCACGAGGTCGAGGAGGTGGGCGGGCGCGCCCGGCCGGCCGGGTGCCGCGGCCGCCCCGAACAGCTTGGTGAAGGACGGGTTGGCGCCGAGGATGCGTCCGTCGCGGTCGAGGGTCGCGATGGCGATCGGCGTCGAGTTGAAGAGGCGTGCGAAGCGCACCTCCGCCGCGCGCTGCCCCTCCTCCAGACCCGCGCCCGGCGAGCGGTTCAGCACCAGAGTCCTCGAGGGTTCGGCGATCCCGTTCTCGCCGATCGTCACCCGGTGGTACATCCGGACGGGAACGGCGCCGCCCTGCCGGCGCCGCAGGTCGAGGTCGATCGTCTCCGTCCGGGCCTCTCCCGGCGCTCCGCCGAGCGAGGTCAGCCGGGTCACGATCGGGTCGGCCATCACCTCGGCCAGCCGCAGGCCGCCCGCCCCGACCTTGGCGAGGTCGTGGCCCAGCCACTCGGCGAGCGTCGCGTTCATGTAGGTGATGGCGCCGCTCCGGTCGGAGGACAGGAACCCGGCCGGCGCGTGGTCGAGATAGTCGATCGCGTGCTGAAGCTCCTGGAACACCTTCTCGTGCCGCTCGCGGTCGTGCGTGACGTCCGCGACGCTCCACAGCGTGACCGGGCGGGCCGGCGGCCGGGCGACGGGCCGCACCCGGAGACGATACCAGCCGAAGGGCCGGCCCGACCCGTCGAGATCGGGGCTGAGGCGGACCTCCTCGGCCGCAACGCGGCCGTCCCGTGCGGCCTGGGCCAGCCTGTACACCGTCTCCGAGACGTCGGCGCCGCCGGCGAAGAGGCGTTCTATGCCCTTGAGGTCGGACGCCGTGCCGCCGCCCGCGAGGCGCAGGTATCGCTCGTTCGCGTAGAGGACGCGGCCGGTCTCCTCCACGACGAGGAGGCCGTCTGCGGAACTGTCGGCGAGGGCGCGCGTCAGGTCGTGCCGCGTGCCGGATCCGGCGAACCTGATGGCCCCGACCGCGAGCGCGAAGACGAAGAACACCCCGGCCATGGCGAGCACGGCCAGAAGTCCGAGAACAAGGGGCTGCGCCCGCTCGTTCGAGATGAAGCTCAGGGCCGCGAAGGCGACGACGAACACGCCACCCAGCGCCAGGAGGAGACCGACATAGCCGGGCCGTTCCGACCGGTCGAGCGCCGGCGGTGTCGTGAGTTGGCCGATATTCGCCATGAGGCCCGGAGGTGCTCCCTGTCCCGTCTGGTTACGACGCGCGCCGCTTGAGCCGCAAGACGAAGCCGATCACCTCGGCGACCGCCCGGTAGTGCTCGACCGGGATCTCGTCGTCGATCTGCACGGCCGCGTGCAGCGCGCGGGCAAGCGGCGGGTTCTCGACAACCGGCACGCGGTGGGCGGCCGCCACCTCCCTGATTCGCAGCGCCAGCTCGTCGACACCCTTCGCCACGCAGATCGGGGCGGCCTGGCCGGCCTCGTAGCGGAGCGCGACGGCGTAATGGGTCGGGTTGGCGATCACCACAGTGGCCTTCGGCACGGCCGCCATCATGCGCTTCTTCAGCCGCTGGGAGCGGAGCTGGCGGATCTTGCCCTTGATCTCGGGATTGCCCTCCGTCTCCTTGTGCTCCTGCTTCACCTCCTGCTTGGACATGCGCTGGCGCTTGATCCAGCCGAAGCGGGCGATCCCGTAATCGGCGACCGCCATCAGGCCGTGCAGGGCGAGCACGGCCCCGAGCAGCCGGAGCGCGAGCGACAGGACAAACGACAGGAGATCGGCCGGCTCGAGGCCGGTCGTGGCCTCCAGCCGGTCGTGCTCGGCCCACAGCGTCCAGACGGCGATCGCGCCGATCACGAGAAGCTTGAGCAGCCCCTTGGCGAACTGGCCGAAGGCCTGCTTGCCGAACATGCGCTTCAGCCCGGCGGCCGGCGACAAGCGGCTGAACTGCGGCTTCAGCGGCTCGAGGCTCCAGACGAGCCGGTGCTGGACGAGGCCGGCGGCGAGACCGGACGCCATCGCGAGGCCGACCGGCAGCGCCACAGAGGCGAGCCCCGTCGCGAGCGCGCTTCGGCCCGCGCCGAGGAGCCCGGCCGGGCCGTCCGGGACAAGATGAGGGTGGGCCAGGAAGCCCCGCAGCCCGGTCAGGAGATGCCGGCCGGACCAGCCGGCCGAGAGCATCAGCGCGAGCGCCAGCGCGCCGAGCGACAGGAAGGTCGCGACCTCCGGGCTCTTGGCGACGTCGCCGCGCTCGACCGCCTGGGCGAGGCGCCGCGGGGTCGGATCTTCCGTGCGGTCCTCCGGGCCCTCCGCCATCAGCCGATCCCGAAGCCCGTCAGGAACGTGCCGAGGTCGCGCAGGAAGAGGCCCATCATCACGCCGATCGAGGCGAGGAGGACCAGGATCCCGACCAGGATGGTCAGCGGCAGCGCCAGGAAGAAGACCTGCATCTGCGGCATCAGCCGGGACAGGATGCCGAGGCCGAGATTGAACAGGAGCGCGAAGGCGATGAAGGGGGCCGCGATCCGGGCCGCGAGCGCGAAGGAGCGGCCGACGGAGCCGACCGCCATGCGGAGCGCGTCCCCGACATCCGGGATCCCGACCGGAGGCAGGAGGCCGTAGCTGTCCCCGATGGCCGCGATGGCGAGGTGATGGACGTCCGTCGCGAAGATCAGGGTGACGCCGAGCAGCGTCAGGAGGTTGCCGATCGCCGCCTCCTGCCCGCCGCCCTGGGTCGGGTCGATCGTCATCGCGAAGGAGAGGCCGAGCTCCTGGGCGACGAGCGCGCCGGCCGTCTGCAGAGCCCCGACCACGATTCGGGTCGCGAGCCCCAGCACCAGCCCGACCGCGATCTCGCCCATGAACAGCCCGACCGTGTCCTGCGGCGAGCCGCCGGCCGGAGGCAGGAGGCTCCGGATCGGCGGGAACAGGATCAGGGTCAAGAGGAGCGCGAGCGCCAGCCGGAGCCGTCCCGGGATGAGCCGCTCGCCGATCCCGGGCAGCAGCATCACGAGAGTGCCGACCCGCGCGAAGATCAGCATGAAGGGCGTGGCGAGGTCGGGAATCGCGAAGGTCATCGCCGGGAGGCTCGGCCGGGCCGGGCGCTCGGGCAAGCTCATCCGCCGGACGCGATGCGGGCCGCGATGCGGATCATGTAGGAGCTGAGCGCGTCCGCCATGAAGGGGAGGAACAGGAGGAGCGCGCCGAACACGGCCACGATCTTCGGCACGTAGATGAGCGTCTGCTCCTGGATCTGGGTGAGCGCCTGGAACAGCGACACGACGAGGCCGACCGCGAGGGCGATCAGCATCAGAGGCCCGCTCACCTTGAGGAAGGTCGTGATGCCGTCGCGCGCGACGTCCAGGATGGCGGCCCCGGTCATGCCCGCCCCCTTCAGATCTGCATCCGCATGATCTCCTCGTAGGCGGAGATCACGCGGTCGCGCACGGCTACGAGGGTCTGGAGGGCGGTCTCGCTCTCGGCGACGGCCGTCACGACGCTGACGAGATCCGCCTTGCCGGACGCCGCTGCCACGGCCTGCGCTTCGGCGGCGCGTCCGGCGGAGGAAACGCCGCCGATGGCCTGTTCGAGGAGGGCGCCGAACCCGCTCGCCCCGGCGCCCTCGCCGGAGGAGACGGCGGCGGTGCGGGCGGCGCCGCCGCTCGACAGGAGGTTCTGCGTCGCCGCGTAGGCGCCGGCCGCCGCGCTGGTGAGGGCCATGGATCGGGCTCCGGA
>CALMTJ010000282.1:10810-15112 GCA_937872715.1 uncultured Methylobacteriaceae bacterium | reverse complement strand
GTCCAGGAGCGCCCCCCGGCGCCCGAGCGGGCGCACCGCCTTCCAGCCGATCCCGTCGCGCTCGGCCAGCGCCAGGCACACGTTGTCCAGCGGGGTGAGGCCCAGGAACAGGCGGTTGACCTGGAAGGTGCGCACGAGGCCGCGCTTGACGCGGCCATGCGCGGACACGCGGGTGACGTCCTCCGCCCCGAGCAGCACCGCGCCGGCCTCCGGGCGAAGGAGCCCGGTCACGAGGTTGACGAAGGTCGTCTTGCCGGCCCCGTTCGGGCCGATGAGGGCGTGACGTGCGCCGGGCTCCAGGCGGAAATCGACCCCGTCCGCGACCGCGAGGGCCCCGAAGCGCTTCGACAGGCCCCGCGTCTCCAGCGCCGTGCTCACGGCGTCGCCCGTTCCCGCCCGCGGGAGAGGAGCGTGCTGGCCAGCCCCAGCACGCCGCCACGGGCGAACATCACGACGACGATCAGGAGCGCGCCGATCCAGAAGAACCAGTAGGTCGGGTCGAGGCGGGCGAGCCAGTCCTGCGCGATCATGTAGAGGGGCGCGCCCACGAAGGCCCGGTAGAGCCGACCGGCACCGCCGAGGATCAGCATGGTGAGCACGGCGCCCGACAGCTCGAAGGAGAAGACGTTGAGGGCCACGAACTGGGTGGTCTGGGCATTGACGGCGCCCGCCGCGCCGGCCAGCGCCGCCGCGATCGCGTAGGCTGCGACCTGCCGGCGGCGCACCGGAGCGCCGAGCGCCTCCATGCGGCCCGCGTTCTCTCGCAGGCCGACGAGGGATCGGCCGAAGGGCGCGTGGATGAGGGTGCGCACGACGAGGAAGCCCGCGAACACGACCGCGAGGCTGTAGAGATAGGCGGTCCGGCCGAAGAGGTCGAACCGGTAGGCGCCCAGCACCGGGTCGACCGACACGCCCTGCAGCCCGTCCGCGCCCCCGGTGAGGAAGGCGAGCTTGTTGGCGGCCTCCGCGACCATCAGCAGGATGGTCAGCGTCAGCATCAGGAAGGTGAGGCCTCGCGCCCGCAGGATGACGGCCCCCGAGAGGAGGCCCGCGGCGCCGGAGACGGCCGTCGCGAAAGCGAGGCCGAGCAGAGGGTCGCCCGAGGCGCGAACCGCCAGGATGCCGGCCGCGTAGGCCCCGATGCCGAAGAACACGGCGTGACCGAGCGTCACGATGCCGGCGAAGCCGAGCAGGAGGTCGAGTGAGAGCGCGAAGAGCGTCATCACGAGCACCTGCGCGCCGAGCGCCAGGTAGTCGGACGCGAACCAATAGGCGGCGAGGGCCGCGAGCCACGGCAGCGCTTCGAGCGGGCGCACGCGGTGGCGATGCGCGGCGGCCCGGACCGCCTCTTCGAGCGGAGCCGTGCTCACGGCCGGCCGCTCAGGCCCGGCCCAGGAGGCCGGCCGGCCTCCAGAGCAGGAGGACGATGATGGCGAGGTAGATGAAGAAGACGCCGAGCTCCGGCGCGAGGTAGCGGACGGCCGTGTCCGAGAGGCCGAGGAGCAGCGCGGCGAGGAACGGCCCGAACAGGGTGCCGAGCCCCCCGATCGCCACCACGATCAGCACGTAATTGAGCTGCTCGGCCGCGTAGGCCGGCCGGATCGGCAGGAACTCGCTCCCGAGCGCGCCGCCCAGCGCCGCGAGGCCCGAGCCCAGGGCGAAGGCGACCGTGAACAGGTGATCCGTGCGGATGCCGACCGATTGCGCGATGCGGACGTTGTCGACGGCTGCGCGCAGGCGGGCGCCGAAGGCGGTGCGCTCGACGCCGAGCCAGAGAAGCCCGAACAGCGCGAACCCCGTCGCGATGATGGCGAACCTGTAGGTCGGGAAGCTGCGCGACCCGATCTCCAACTGTCCCTGCAGGACGGGCGGGAGCGTCAGGCTCTGCGGAGCCGGCCCGAAGAAGAAGCGCGCGATGGCCGTTGCGACGAAGATGAGCCCGATCGTCAACAGCACCTGGTCGAGCTCGGAGGCCCCGTAGAGGCGGGCGTAGAGGAAGCGCTCCAGCGGGATGCTGGCGAGCGCCACCAGGGCCACCCCGAGCATCACCGCCGGGACGAACGGCAGGCCGAGACGGGTCGTGGCCCAGATGGCGGCGTAGCCGCCCGCCATCGCGAAGGCCGCGTGGGCCAGGTTGACGAAGCCCATCAGGCCGAGGGTGACCGACAGGCCGACCGCGATGATGTAGAGCACCATCGCGGATGCGAGCCCGTGAAACAGGATGGAGAGCGCGACGTCCATCATGCCGCCTCCATCCCGTCCCAAGCGGCTCCGTTCCGGCTCATCCGCTACGCCTCGACGCCCATCATCGCGAGCGCATGCCGGTTCAGCGGGTGCCCGGGCCGGGCGAAGGCGTCCAGCACGACGGTGACGTGGTTCATCCCCTGGGCGGTCGTTTCGTCGACGGAAAGCCCCAGCGAGCGGCAGCGCTCGGCATAGGCCCGGGTCTGATCGAGGAACGCCTGCGTCTCGTCGCCGCCGACCGCCAGGAGAATGGGCGCGGCGTTCTCCCCCACGCGCCGCAGGGGGCTCAGCGCCTCGATCTCCTCCGCCGTGAAGCGAAAGACCTCCTGGAGCCTGGTGCGCGCGACCGGTGCCAGGTCGAAGATCCCGCTGACCGCGAAGCACCCCTTGACGACGTCCGCGGGCAGACCCCGTCGCGCCGTCCAGCGGCGATCCGCCAGGGACGCGGCGAGATGCCCGCCGGCCGAGTTGCCGGAAACGAAGATGCGGTCGGGGTCGCCGCCGTACTCGCGCGCGTGCGCCCGCGCCCAGGCGACCGCGTCCTCACACTCGGCCACGATCGTGCCGAGATCGACGGACGGGATCAGATCGTAATCGATCACGAGCGTGAGCACGCCCGCGGGCGCGAAGCCGCCCGCGACGAAGCTGAACGTTGCGGCGTCGTTGAGTCGCCAGAAGCCGCCGTGGATGAACAGGAGCACGGGCGCGAGCCGGCCGCCGCCGGCTGCGGGAAAGACGTCGAGCGTCTGGCCGGGCCGCGGACCGTAGCGGACCTGCCGATGGTGCGGGAGGACGCCCCGCGTCGCCTCGCTCGCCGCGAGGCGGCGCGCCAGGACGGATGGGAGGTCGCGGATGCCGTCAAGGCTGAACCCCTCGTCGAGGTCAGCCTCGACCTCCGCCGCCGGCAAGGTCGGCGTCCGTTCCTGGAGCCGTCGAGCTTCAGACATGGGCGCCGCGGACATGGGCGCCGCGGACATGGGCGCCGAGCGGCCCGGACGTCGGCACGACCGGATCGGACGAGGTGTCGCGACGAGGCGATGTCTCGGTGAGGACCGCGATCGCCGACATCCAGCACCCTCCTCGCGTGTCCACCCGCGCTACGCGCCGGCGCCCTGATCAAGTGTGATCACACGGTAATTCTCGCCCGTCCGCCGCGTCAAGGGTGCTCCTCGTCTGTTTCTCCGATGCCTCCATGACTCTCGCGCGAGCGCTTGCTCTCGAGGCGTGCTCTGCTAGAACAATGCAAGTGTGATCTCACTTGGTGCGAGCCATGGCCACCGAAGCAGTTGCCGAGCGGACCTCTCGCGACACGCAGGCCGGAAAGCCGCTCTTCCGAGCCGACCAGGTCGGCAGCCTGCTCCGCCCCCGCGAACGCATCTTCGCACGATCGAAATTCACCGTCGGCGAGATCGGGGCCGACGAGCTCAGGCGGGTCGAGGACGAGTGCATCCGCGAGGCGATCCGCTTCCAGGAGGATGTCGGATTGGACGTCGTCACGGATGGCGAGTTCCGGCGCGAGAACTGGTGGATCGACTTCATCCGCCAGCTCGGCGGGGTCGAGATCGCCGACGGCACCAACCCGAGCTTCCAGCGCGCGGAGGATCACGCCTTCAGCTACGTGCCGAAGAACGTCCGCACGGTAGGCCCCCTCCACCGCACCCACGACATCGTGGTCCCCGACTTCGCCGTGATCCGCGACGCGACGCGGCGCACGCCGAAGGTCACGATGCCCTCGCCGACCCGGATGCACTTCCACGGCGGGCGCCGGACGGTCGCGGAGGCCGCCTATCCGGATATCGAGGCCTTCTTCGCCGACGTGGCGCGCATCTACCGGGAGGAGATCGCGGCGCTGGAGGCCGCCGGCTGCCGCTACGTCCAGATCGACGATCCGCTCCTCACCTACTTCCTGAGCGAGCGGCTCCGCGCCGAGGTGCGGGCCGACGGCGAGGCGCCGGAAGCGCGGCTCGCCCGCTACGTCGCCCTCGTCAACGACTGCATCCGCGACCGCCGCCCCGACACCCGGATCGGCATCCATCTCTGCCGGGGCAATTCCAAGAG
>CALMTJ010000282.1:0-10800 GCA_937872715.1 uncultured Methylobacteriaceae bacterium | reverse complement strand
GAGCGGCTGGATCTCGGAAGGCGGCTACGAGGGCATCGCCGAGGCCACCTTCGGCGGTCTCGCCGTCGACAGCTTCTTCCTCGAATACGACGACGAGCGCTCCGGGGACTTCCATCCCCTCCGCTTCATCCCGAAGAACAAGTTCGTCGTGCTCGGGCTCGTCACGACCAAGTTCCCGCGGCTGGAGGCGAAGGACGACCTCAAGCGCCGCATCGACGACGCGACGGCCTATGTCGACCTCGAGCGCATGGCGCTGTCCCCGCAATGCGGGTTCGCGAGCGTGGTGGAGGGCAACCTCATCACGGAGGAGACGCAGCGCGACAAGCTGCGTCTCGTCGTCGAGACCGCCCGGGAGGTCTGGGGCACGGCCTGAGCTGCGTCCGGATGCGGCCGGAGCCCGAAGTTGACAAGACAACTTCTTGACGGGCTCGCCCGACGCGCATTAGCGTCGGGCGTTCTGCGAGGCAGGAGGCCGCCCCGGCGGCGGTGATCGGCGATGTTGACGCAGGTTTCGGACAGCAAGCAGGGCGAGGGAGCCGGGCCGGTCCAGGAGCGCGCCGAGCGCTCCGCGGCCGCCCCGGCGATGCCGGAGGGCCTGCGCGACATCGGCATCAACCGGGTCGGGCCGAAGCACATCGCCGACCGCGACACGCCCCTCATCCGGGATTGCTGGTACGTGCTGGCCTGGAGCCGGGAGGTCGGTCGCGAGCTGAAGCGCCGCTTCGTGCTGGAGCGCGACGTCCTGTTCTACCGCACGCGCGACGGCGAGGCGGTGGCGCTCCAGAACCGCTGCGCGCACCGGTCGTTTCCCCTCCACCAGGGCTGGCTCGACGGCGACCACGTCGTGTGCGGCTATCACGGCCTCACCTACACGCCGGGCGGCGATTGCGTCCGCATCCCGTCCGATCCGAACACCCGGCCGCGCCGCATCGGCATCCACCGCTTCCCGGTGAAGGAGGTGCCGCCTTTCGTCTGGATCTGGACCGGCGATCCAGAGGCGGCGGACGAGAGCCTCGTCCCGGACCACCATTGGCTGAACGATCCCGGCTGGTCCTTCTCGAGCGGCACCAAGCATGTCGGCGCGAATTACGTGGCGCTGCACGAGAACCTGCTCGACCTGACCCATTTCAGCTTCCTGCACGCCGGCAATGTCGGCACGCTCGACTACGCGGAAGCACCCTTCACGATCGAGGCCGAGGGCGACAGGGTCAACATCAAGCGGACGCTGCCGTCCCAGGCCCTGCCGGCGCTCTACGACCGGCCGGCGAACCTCGTCGGCGTGCGGGTCGACCGCACGTCGGATTCGGATTTCGTGACGCCCGGCTGGCACGCCGCTCACGCGTCCTTCCACGATCCCGCCGGCACCAATGGCGGCCGCACGCGCTACCGGGCGGAGATCCTGCACGCGCTCACCCCCGAGACGCAGTACACGACCCACTATTTCTGGGCCCTCGCCCGCGATTTCGCGCAGGGCGACGAGGGGGCGACGAGCTACATCGCCGAGGCGATCGAGACCGCCTTCGAGGAGGACAAGGACGCTCTCGAGTGGATCGACCACATCCAGCGCACCGAGCGGCGCTCCGGCTACCACGAGGTGAGCGTTCCGGCCGACAAGGCGAGCCTCCGGATGCGGCGCATCCTTCAACGCATGGCGGACCGCGAGGCGTCGGCCGTCCCGGCGGTCTAGGCGCGTTCGCGCAAGGGAGGGCTGACGTGATCCAGGCGACGCTCGCGACGCTGCTGCTGCGGCCCCATCTCGCCACCGGCGGGCAGATCCTGACGCCCGACGTTGCCGTGGAGCGGCTGAGCGTCGTGACGGGCGGCGAAGCACGCGCCGTTCCCCTGGCGCGCATCATCACGGCCCCGCCGCTCGCGCTCGGCGGCACCGCCTACCGCTGCCGTGCCGCGCTCGCGCTGGCCGGCGCCGACGGCCGGCACTTCCTGATGCCGGCCTGCGTGGTGGAGGCCGAGACGGGCGATCCCGACCTGGCCCTGCTCGCCGGGCAGGTGGTCGTGCCGCGCCGCGCGGTCGTGCTGGAGGAGGTCGAGGGCGAGGCGGCGCTCGCCTTCTCCGGCGGCGGCCGTCAGACACTGGAGGCGGCCGGCGCCGCCAGGGCGATCGGCGAGAGCTGGCCGCTGCGCAAGGGCAGCCTCGTCGTGCTGGCCGCGCCCGAAACCCATCCGCTGGTCCCGGGGGAACTCACGCTGGAATTCTCGACGGGCGGAGACACGTGGCGCTTCCTCCTCGCCGTCGAGCGTGCGGCGGGCGCGCTCTGATGGCGGGCGCGGTCGAGGCGAAGCTCGCCGCGCTCGGGCTCGAATTGCCGGGCCCGCTGCAGCTGCCGAGTAGCAACCGCCAGCCGTTCATGCTGGTCGGCCGGACGCTCTACCTCTCCGGCCACGGATCGGCGCTCCTCGAAGACGAGAGCCTGAAGCGGATCGGCAAGGTGCCGTCGGAGGTCTCGCAGGAGGAGGCCTGCCGGACGGCGCGCGGCGTCGCGCTGAAGATGCTCACGACGGTGAAGCAGGCTCTGGGCGACCTCGACCGCGTCGCGCAGGTGGTCAAGCTCACGGGCTACGTCAACGCGGAGCCCGATTTCGAGGCGCCCAACGCCGTGATCAACGGCGCATCCGACCTCTTCTACGAGCTCTACGGCCAGACGGCCGGGCGGCACGCCCGCTCGACGATGGGCGTGGCGACGCTGGTCGCCCGGCAATGCGTGGAGATCGAAGGCATCTTCCTCGTCGGCGGAGAGACACCGTGAACATCCGTGCCTACGCCGCCTCCATCGGCCACTCCGTCTGGTTCTCCGAAGATAGCGGGGAGCACTGGCTGCGGGCGCCGACCAATGTCGGAGGCGTCTACAACGAGAGCCGGTCCTGGTGCGTCGCGACGCATCCGGACCGTCCCGGAGAGGTGCTGACCGGCACCGACCAGGGCCTGTACCGCTGGTCGCCGCGCGCGGGCCGCTGGGACCACCTGCCATCGCCGATGGACGACCTCCAGGTGCTGCAGGTGGCGCAGGCGCCGGACGACCCGGACTTCATCGTCGCGGGCTGCCGTCCGCACGAGGTCTTCATCAGCGAGGACGGCGGCGCACGCTGGAATCGCTGCGCCATCTCGCAGCGCGTCCAGGCGGAGTTCATCAACACGCCGCGCGTGACCTCCATCCAGTTCGACCCCGCGCGCCGCGACACCATCTGGATCACGATCGAGATCGACGGCGTGTTCCGCTCGGACGATCGCGGCCGCACCTGGCGCAAGCTGAACGAGGGGCTGCGCACGGACGACGTGCACAACCTGATCGTGTTCGACGACCTCGGCAGCCGCCGCGTCCTCGCCTCGACGGAGCTCGGGCTGCACCGCTCGGACGACGACGCGGAGACGTGGCGCCACGTGCCCGTTCCGTCGGCGCCCTACGAGTATTACCGCTGCATGGCGCGCCGGGCGGATGCGAGCGGGGTGTTCTTCCTGTCGGTCGGCGACCGGCCCTCCGGCGTCGAGGGTCTCCTGTTCCGCTCCCGCGATTTCGGCGAGACCTGGGAGGAGGTGCCGCTCAGCCCGCGGGCGAACTCCACCATCTGGTGGATCGCCACCAACCCGGCCGACCCGACCCTGATCTTCTTCTGCACGATCATGGGCCAGATCTGGCGCAGCCGGGACGGCGGCGAGACCTTCGAGAAGATGGGCCGCGAGCTCGGCGAGTTGCGCCAGATCGCCTGGGCGCCGGCCGCCTGACCGAACCGGAGACCGAGCGTTGAGCGATCTTCCGACCGTCCGCATCCGGAACTACGACGTGCCGCCCCACGTCGTGGAGCGCATCATGCAGAAGCGCGGGCGGGTGCACGTCTTCGACGCCCTCGATCCGCGCGAAACGGTGTTCGCCGTGATCGACATGCAGAACACCTACCTGTCCGGCCCCTACGGCGCGGAGATGGCGAACAAGGTGATCGGGCCGATCAACCATCTGGCCGACGAGCTGCGCCGCATGGGCGGCCGGGTCGCCTGGGTGCAGCTCAGGGCCGGCGACGGCGGCGACAGCCTCTGGCCGATCTACCACGAGTATTTCTTCACGCCCGAGAAGGCCGCCTACCATCGCGATTCGCTGACGGAGGGGACCGAGGGCCATGCCCTCCACCCCGACCTCGATGTCCGCGAGGGTGATCTGCGCGCCTGGAAATCCCGCTTCTCGGCCTTCGTCCCGGGCTGCGGAGACCTCGACGAGCAGCTCCAGGCGAACGGCATCCGCAACATCCTGATCGGGGGCACGGTCACGAATTTCTGCTGCGAGACGACCGGGCGCGACGCGATGATGAAGGGCTACCGCGCCGTCATGGTCGCCGATTGCAACTCCGCGCGCTATCCCGAGGATCATCTCGGCGGCCTCAACTCGTTCTTCCAGAGCTTCGGCGACGTGCGCGACGTCGAGAGCACGCTCGACATCCTGCGGCGGGGCGCGGGCCTTTGAGCGGTTCGCGGCGGGTCAGCGAGGCGACGAGCGACGCGACGCTGACGGCCGCTTCCCTGTCCGACCATGGCCTGGACGCCCGCGCGGCGGTGCCGGAGGCCGGCGCCATATTGGCCGACTTGGCCGATCGCGCCGATCGCGCGCGACGCAGCCTCGATCACGCTCTGGGCATCGCCTACGCCGATGGCGGCGACGCGTGGCTCGACATCTACCGGCCCGCCGGCGCGGGACCGCACCCCGTGCTCGTCCATTTCCACGGCGAATCCGACGGTCCGAACGGGGCACGCGAGAGCGCCTACCTGGCACCCGCGATGGCCGAGCGCGGGATCCTGACGGTCTGCGTCAATCACGGTTCGCCGTCGGCGACCTCCGTCGCGGCGAGGTTCGACCGGTGCCGTCGCGCGGCCGCGTGGATCCGTGCCGAGATCGGCCGCTACGGCGGCGATCCCGGCCGCCTCGCGCTGTGCGGATATGCGGAGGGCGCGCATCTGGCCGCGATGGTCGGCGCAGCGGATACCGGCCGGCCTCCTCCCGTCATGACGCTCCTCGTCAGCGGCCTGTTCGACCTCGCGACCGTGCCCGCCTCCGACCCCGCCTGGCGGGGCTTAGATCCACGCCTGATCGCCGCGCTCAGCCCCGTGCGGCATCCGCCGTCCCCGGCGACGGAGGTCGTGCTGACCTGCGGCGAGTACGAATCCGAGGCCGCGAAGCGTCAGACGGACGTCTTCTTCCGCGTCTGCGCGGAGGCCGGCTGCCGAACCCGCTACGTCTCGGCACCTCGGCGCAACCATTTCGACATCGCCCTCGATCTCGCCGACCCGCACAGCACCCTCGTCCAGGCGGTCGCGACGACGATCGGGCGAGCCTGAAGGACGCCGACCTGAGGCGTAGGCCCATCCGGGAACGTGCCGGACAGCGACCGAACCGGTCGGCTGGTCAGGCCGAGGCCGCAGGCGCGCGGGGACGCGCGCCCGCTTCCTGACGGTCGGCGACCGCGAGGCTCAGGACCGGGTCGCGTCCGATCTCCGTCAGCATCTGGGCTGCCTCGCGCATCTCGGCGGCTCGCCTGATCCCGTGATCCTGTACGCGCTTCGCCATGTCGACGGCGAGCTTGGCCCAGTCGATCGACGGGAACGTGGCGCCGAGGCTGGCGAAGACATCGTCCGAGACGCCCCACCTCTCGGCCGCGGCGGCGCAGTCGAGGATCAGCGCCTCGATCCCCTTGATCATGATGCTGCGGCAGAGCTTGGTCGCGGAGGCGCGCCCGACCTCGTCGGAGACGGGGGTGATCGACATCCCGAGCGGGTTGAGCAGATCCGCCGCCCGGCGAGCCTCACGGCCTCCGCCCAATATGGGAACCGCGATGCGTGGTCCGGGGACGGAGGCCATGACCGCGCCCTCGACGAAGCACGCCCCTGACGGTGCCATGGCGTCGGCCGAGCGACGCTTCGTAGAGGGGGCGGCCGAGTTGATGTCGAGATAGATCTGCCCCGGGCGCAGGAACGATGCAGCATCCCGCGCCACGCTCTCGGCCGCATCGGCGGTGACGGCCGAGATCACGAGGTGGGCGCCCGAGCATGCGTCCGCGGCGTTGCGCCCGGCGCGAACGCCCGTCCCGTGCGCGGCCTGCCGTCGGCCGATGCCGTCCTGGCCATCGAAGGTGAGGTCGTAAGCGGCGACGCGGGCGCCATTTCGGGAGAGGTCGTGCGCGAAGATGCGTCCTACCTCGCCGAACCCGATGATGGCGATGTCGATCGATGGCGGCATGGGCTTGGGCCTCCTCCGGCCTCCGCCTTTCCGCGTTTTCGAAGCCCGAGGCAAATGAGGGGAATCGCTGGATGTCGGCGTTTCACTCACGAATGGCGCGATCGAGCTTCCTGAGGTGTCCGTGAACGATCGCGGCCAGAGCCTCGGCGGCGGGCGAGAGAGGATGTCCGCGTCTCGCCACGATGCCGAGCGAGCGGACGATGCCGGGATTGCGCAGCGTCACGGCCGCGAGGCCCGGCTCGTCCGTGAGGTCGATTCCGAGACGCGGCACGACCGTCAGGCCGACGCCGGCCTGCACCATGCCCAGCGCGGTCCCGACATGCTGGACCTCGTATTGCCAGTTCATCAGTTCCCGACGATTGCCGAGCGCGTCGTCGATCAGGAAGCGATTTCCGGTCTGCTGGCTGATGCGAATGAGGGGCACGCCTTCCAGCATCGGCCAGGCGACGGAGGCGTGTCCCGCCAACGCGTGATCCGCCGCGCAGACGAGCACGAAGGGCTCCTTGAGAAGGGGCGTGATCTCCAGGTCCCAGCGGTTCGTCGACACGATCGTGATGCCGAACTCGGCATCGCCCGCCAGCACGCGCTCGACGATCTCGCTCGCCGAGTTGTCGAAGACGCGGACGGCCACACCGGGTAGGCCAGCCTCGAATTCGCGGAGGATGCGCGGGAGATGGTGCTTGGCGATGGTGGGAAGGCACCCGATCGCCAGCCGCTCCTGCCGGGCGCGGCCTCCCGCACGCAGGCCGTCGAGAGAGGCCGTGAGTTCGGAGACGAGCCGCTGAGCCGTCGGTAGCAGGTCGAGACCCGCAGAGGTCAAGGCGAGGCGTCGCGTCGTCCGCGACAGGAGCTTGACGCCCAGATCGTCCTCGAGCTTGCGGAGACGATGGCTGAGCGCCGTCTGCGACAGGTTGAGGTGCCCCGCCGCGCGGTTGAAGCTTCCCCAATGCGCCACGCTCAGGAACGCTTCGAGACCCAGGAAATCCACCCTCATCCGAGCGCTCACACCCCGATGTCCCGCCAGCTACCACCCGCCGATTGCTGAATGAAGGCGGTGCAATCGCCCATTCAATTCATTTGTGGCTCCCCGCTCGTCGGACATAGGGAAGCGTCCGCGCCTGCTCCGGCGCGAGGAGACCCGGCGCCCACATGTCACAGCAGAAAACCGGCCTCGTCGTCACGGCCCATCCGGGCGATTTCGTCTGGCGGGCCGGCGGCGCGGTCGCGCTCCATGCCCGCAAGGGCTACCGCATGAAGATCGCGTGCCTCTCCTTCGGGGAGCGCGGCGAGAGCCAGTGGGCGTGGAAGAAGGCGGGGATCCGCATGGAGGACGTGAAGGCGCAGCGCCGCAAGGAGGCCGAACGGGCCGCAGCCGTGCTCGGCGCCGGCATCGAGTTCTTCGACGTGGGAGACTATCCGCTCCGCCCTGGCGAGGCGGTGCTCGACCGGCTGGTCGACATCTACCGCGAGGAGAAGCCCTCCTTCGTGCTGACGCACGCGCTGGAGGACCCGTACAATTTCGACCACCCGGTCGCGGCCCACCTCGCGCAGGAGGCGCGGGTGATCGCGCAGGCCGCGGGCCACAAGCCGGATCCGGAGCGCTCCTACGCGGCGCCGCCGGTCTTCCTGTTCGAGCCCCACCAGCCGGAGCAGTGCAACTTCAAGCCGACCGCGATCCTCAACATCGACGAGGTCTGGGACACGAAGTACGAGGCCTTCCAGGTGCTCGCCGCCCAGAAGCATCTCTGGGAATACTACACGCGGGTCGCCCTGAACCGCGGCGTCCAGGGTGGCCGCAATTCGGGCCGGCCCATGACCTACGGCGAGGCCTACCAGCGCCTGTTTCCGCAGGCGCTCGAGGAACTCGCATGAAGACGGTCGTGGTCCGCAACATCCCGCGCCTCGCCCCGGAGGCGCTGTCGACCCTCGCATCGCACGGCGTGTCGACCGTGCACGAGGCGATGGGGCGGACCGGCCTGATGAAGACCTACATGCGCCCCGTCTGGCCCGGGGCATCGGTCGCCGGCAATGCCGTGACGGCGCTGGCGCAGCCGGGCGACAACTGGATGCTGCACGTCGCCGTCGAACAATGCCGGGCGGGCGACATCCTGGTGGTGGGCGTCACGACCGACAACACGGACGGCATGTTCGGCGACCTCCTGGCGACTTCGCTCAAGGCGCGCGGCGTCGTGGGGCTCGTGATCGACGCCGGCTGCCGCGACGTCCGCTCGCTGCAGGAGATGGGCTTTCCGGTCTGGTCTCGCGCGGTCTCCTCGAAGGGCACCGTCAAGGCGACGCTCGGCAACGTGAACCTGCCGGTGGTCTGCGCGGGTGCGCTCGTACGGCCGGGCGACGCCGTCGTGGCGGATGACGACGGGGTCGTCGTGGTGCCGCACGCGGATGCGGGCGCCGTCGCCGCCAAGGCCGATGCCCGCACCGCGAACGAGGCCGACAAGCGCGCGCGGCTCGCGGCCGGCGAACTCGGCCTCGACCTCTACGGGATGCGCGAGCCGCTGGCCGCGGCCGGTCTCGTCTACCTCGACGATCCGCCGGCCTGATTGATCGTTCGACAGATCGGGCCGCGCCGCCGGGAGCGGGGCTGCACCCTTCCAGGAGCTTTCCATGTCGCCCGAACCCGTCCTCGACATCGCGCATCTCGGCCACATCGAGCTCTACTCCGCGGTGCCGGAGAAGAGCCTGTCGTTCTTCGTCGACGTCCTCGGCATGACGGTCAGCGGGCAGAAGGGCGATTCCGTCTACCTGCGCGGCTGGGACGATTACGAGCGCTACTCGCTGGTGCTCACCGGGTCGGAGACCTCCGGGCTCGGCCACGCGGCGTTCCGGTGCCGGAGCCCGCAGGCGCTGGAGCGCAGGGTCGCGGCGCTGAAAGGCTCCGGTTTCGAGATCGGCTGGACCGAGAACGAGATCGGCCACGGCCCGGCCTTCCGCTGCCGCGACCCGGACGGACACGTCATCGAAATCTACTACGAGACCGAGTGGTACCAGGCGCCGCCCGAGCTGAAGCCCGCGCTCAAGAACCAGGCGCAGCGATATCCCGCGCGGGGCGTCAACGTGCGCCGGCTCGACCATTTCAACGGGCTCGCGGTCGATATCCGGGCGAACCGCACCTTCTTCGAGACCTATCTCGGCGGACGCACGACCGAGCAGATCATCCTGGACGACGGCACCGAGGCCGGCATGTGGGTGACCTTCACCAACAAGAGCTACGACTTCGCCTATACGCGCGACCACACGAACACGCCCGGCCGCTTCCACCACGTCACGTATGCGCTGGACAGCCGCGAGGACATCCTGCGGGCGGCCGACATCTTCCTCGAAGCCGGCGTCCATATCGAGACCGGACCGCACAAGCACGCCGTCCAGCAGACCTTCTTCCTCTACGTGTACGAGCCCGGCGGCAACCGCGTCGAGGTCGCGAATGCCGGAGCGCGGCTCGTGCTCGCGCCCGACTGGAAGCCGATCGTCTGGACGGAGGCGGAGCGCCGAAAGGGCCAGGCCTGGGGTCTGAAGACGATCGAGTCCTTCCATACGCACGGCACCCCGCCGGTCGAACACCGCTGAAAGGCAGCGGGGGCAGCGACCGACGGAAGGACGTCATGATACGGGACGGGCGAGCCTGCGAGCCAGCCGGCTTCCTTGACGTCGACGGAATGCATCGTCGGAGGGTGAGATCGGAATGAGCGAGCACCTGACCTGCCTCTCGTCCATGGCGACGCGCTCGCTCCTGGCCGACCTCGCCCGATTCCACGAAGATCGCTCGGGCGTGCGGCTTCGCATCGAATCTGTCGGAGGGGTGGATGCCGCGAGGCGGGTCCGGGCAGGTGAAGGGGTCGACCTGGTGGTGTTGGCGTCGAGAATCATGGATACGCTCGAGGCCGAGGGTTTCATCGCCGCGGGCAGCCAGGTCGCGCTCGCCCGCTCCTTCATGGCGGCGGCCGTCCGGGCGGGAAGACCGCGACCGGACGTCTCGAACGAAGACGCCCTGAAGCAGGCGATGCTGGACGCACCGTCGATCGCCTACTCGACGGGGCCGAGCGGCGACATGCTGAAAACCCTTTGGGCGAAATGGGGCATCGGCGACGAGCTCGCCGGCCGCGTCGTTCAGGCCCCTCCCGGCATCCCGGTCGCCTCCCTGCTGGAGAGGGGCGAGGCTGAGATCGGCTTCCAGCAGCTCAGCGAGCTCGCCGGCGCACCTGGTATCGACATCGTCGGGCGCCTTCCCGCGGAGCTCGGGACGGACACGGTCTTCACCGCGGGCAGAGCGGCGACATGCCGGCAGGCCGAGGCCGCAGATGGCGTCCTCGCCTTCATGACGTCCGGCGGGACGGCCGAGGTCAAGCGTCGCCACGGCATGGACGCCGCATAGGCCGCGACCTGAAACGGGTGGTTCGCGAGCTCCGCGCGTCCGTAAGCCGGATTTCTCCGGACGTGCGCCCAAGCCAAACTGGCCTAAGCTATTGCGCAACGTGAAATCTCTTGGTGCCGCAAGAGGGATTCGAACCCCCGACCCCCTCATTACGAATGAGGTGCTCTACCAGCTGAG
>CALMTJ010000281.1 GCA_937872715.1 uncultured Methylobacteriaceae bacterium | reverse complement strand
GCTCTGGCGCGCCGCCGCGGCGGACGCCGCCTGAACCCTTCCGTTCGCGAGGCAATGCCGTATAAGCCGCGGCGATGACGACGCCGCTCCACACCATCCGCAACTTCTCGATCGTGGCCCATATCGACCACGGCAAGTCGACGCTCGCCGACCGGCTGATCCAGCAGACCGGCACCGTCGCGCTCCGCGACATGTCCGAGCAGATGCTCGATTCGATGGATATCGAGAAGGAGCGCGGCATCACCATCAAGGCGCAGACCGTACGCCTCGAATACGCGGCGCAGGACGGCCTGACCTACATCCTGAACCTGATGGACACGCCCGGCCACGTCGATTTCGCCTACGAGGTGTCCCGCTCGCTCGCCGCCTGCGAGGGCTCGCTCCTGGTGGTGGACGCCTCCCAGGGCGTGGAGGCGCAGACGCTCGCCAACGTCTACCAGGCGCTCGATGCCGGGCACGAGATCGTGCCCGTCCTGAACAAGATCGACCTGCCGGCGGCCGAGCCCGACCGTGTGAAGGAGCAGATCGAGGAGGTGATCGGCCTCGACGCCTCCGACGCGGTGCCGATCTCGGCCAAGACCGGGCTCGGCATCGACCTCGTGCTGGAGGCGATCGTCAAGCGCCTGCCCCCGCCGAAAGGCGACCGCGACGCGCCGCTGAAGGCGCTGCTCGTCGACAGCTGGTACGACGCGTATCTCGGCGTCGTGGTGCTGGTCAGGATCATCGACGGCACGCTCAAGAAGGGCCTGTCGATCAAGATGATGCGGACGGGCGCCGTGCACGGCGTCGACAAGGTCGGCGTGTTCCGGCCGAAGATGCAGGACGTCGCCTCCCTCGGGCCGGGCGAGGTGGGCTTCCTGACCGGCTCGATCAAGGAGGTCGCGGACACGGCCGTCGGCGACACCATCACGGAGGACAAGAAGCCCGCGACCGAGATGCTGCCGGGCTTCAAGCCCGTGCAGGCCGTCGTGTTCTGCGGCCTGTTCCCGGTCGACGCGGCCGAGTTCGAGAACCTCAGGGCCGCCATGGGCCGGCTCCGCCTGAACGATGCGAGCTTCTCCTACGAGATGGAGACCTCGGCCGCCCTCGGCTTCGGCTTCCGGTGCGGCTTCCTGGGCCTCCTGCATCTCGAGATCGTGCAGGAGCGGCTGGAACGCGAGTTCAACCTCGACCTCATCTCGACCGCGCCGTCCGTCATCTACCGCCTCAACATGCGGGCCGGCTCCGTGAAGGAGCTGCACAACCCGGCCGACATGCCGGACGTCATGCAGATCCTGTCGATCGAGGAGCCCTGGATCAGGGCCACGATCCTGACGCCGGACGAGTATCTCGGCGGCGTCCTGAAGCTGTGCCAGGATCGGCGCGGCGTCCAGGTCGACCTGAACTATGTCGGCCGGCGCGCCATGGTGATCTACGACCTGCCGCTGAACGAGGTGGTGTTCGACTTCTACGACCGGCTGAAATCGATCTCGAAGGGCTACGCCTCCTTCGACTACGCCATCACCGATTACCGGGAGGGCGACCTCGTGAAGATGTCGATCCTGGTCAATGCCGAGCCCGTGGACGCGCTCTCCATGCTGGTGCACCGCGACCGCGCCGAGAGCCGCGGCCGCGCCATGTGCGAGAAGCTGAAGGACCTGATCCCGCGCCACCTCTTCCAGATCCCGGTCCAGGCCGCGATCGGCGGCAAGATCATCGCCCGCGAAACCATTAAGGCCCTGTCCAAGGACGTCACGGCCAAGTGCTACGGCGGCGACGCCACCCGCAAGCGCAAGCTCCTCGACAAGCAGAAGGAGGGGAAGAAGAGGATGAGGCAGTTCGGCCGGGTGGAGATCCCGCAGGAGGCGTTCATCGCGGCGCTGAAGATGGACGGGTGAGGGGCGGGGCCCTGATCGTGGAACGCCCTTACGGCGCCCCCACCTCACCAATTGAAGGGGTCTCGTCGTCTA
>CALMTJ010000280.1 GCA_937872715.1 uncultured Methylobacteriaceae bacterium | reverse complement strand
CCCGGCTGCATGCACCTTTGCGCGCCCGCCGGGATCGAGGCGCCTTCCGGCCGACGCGGCCGGCCGGCCCGTCCTGCCCAGGTCCGGTCGCTTCGCGTTCCGCTGTTCAACTACCGTGTGGTGGACGCGGCACGGCAGCGCGCCCTGTTCCAGCCTACGGAGGCCGAGCTGGCCGCGGCCGCCGGCTATGCCAAGCGGGCCGGTAGCGCGGCGTTCGCGAAGCAGAAGGAGACGGCCGTCCGGCCCATCTTCTTCAGCCAGGTGCTCGGCGGCGTCCTCGGCTACCGCGAGTTCGACGAAGCCGGATACACGCTCTCCCACGAGCATTCCGCCCGCCGGGGGCCGGCGGATTTGGCGCTCGGCCGGTTCGGCGGACCGGATGACGTGAACGAGATCGTCGCGCCTCTCGAAGCGAAGGGGCCAGGAACCCGGGACCTGGACGCTATCCCGGCAGGCGAGCGCCGCTCCCCTGTGCAGCAAGCCTGGGATTATGCCGTGACGCGGCCCGGCTCGCGCTTCGTGCTCGTGACGAACTGCCTGGAATTGCGGCTCTACGGCTTCGGGAAGGGGCTCGACGCCTACGAGAGCTTCGACCTCGCGAAGCTCGACGACCGCGACGAACACGAGCGGCTGTGGCTGATGCTGTCGGCCGACCGGCTCCTTGGCGGCGACACGGATGCCATGCTCCGCGAGACGGAGGGTGCGTTCCGGGAGATCACGAGCGATCTCTACCGGGACTACAAGTCGCTCCGGGAGAAGCTGATCCAGTTCCTCGTGGACTCGCCGGACGGCCCGCGGCTCGCCGCCCCCGCCGCCATCGAGCAGGCGCAGAAGCTGCTCGACCGCATCCTGTTCGTCGCCTTCGGGCAGCGCACCGACCTCCTGCCGGACAACCTCCTGAAACGGGTCGAGGCCGCCGGAAACGATTTCGACCCGCAACCGCTCTGGACCAATTTCCGCGGCCTCTTCCGCTCGCTCGACCGCGGCAATTTCAATCAGACGATCGAAGCCTATAACGGCGGGCTTTTCGCGTCCGATCCGGTGGCCGACGCGTTGAACGTCCCGGACCACCTGCTCAAGGAACTCGTGAAGCTCGGGGACTGGGATTATCGCCGGGACGTGCCGGTCACGGTTCTGGGCCACCTCTTCGAGCAATCCGTCACCGATCTGGAGACGCTCAGGGCGCGGTGGCAGGGACAGCCGGAGCCTGACGAAAAGTCGGGCAAGCGGAAGCGGCACGGCATCGTCTACACGCCGGACGTCATCACGCGCTTCCTGGTCGACCAGACGATCGGGCTCGTGCTCCGCGAGCATGTCGAGGCGCTCGTGCCGGACGGCCGCTCGGACGAGCCCGCGCCGTGGCGCGCCTATCTCGGCGCGCTCCGCGGCCTCCGGATCGTCGACCCGGCCTGCGGCTCGGGCGCCTTCCTGGTCGCGGCCTTCGACGTGCTGGCGCGGGAATACAGGCGGGTCGTCGAGAAGCTGCACGATCTCGGCGAGGAGATCGGGTTCGACGTCGTCAACGAGATCGTGACGAAGAATCTGTACGGCGTCGATCTGAACGCCGAATCCGTCGAGATCACGCGCCTGTCGCTGTGGCTCAAGACGGCGCGCCGCAAGCACAAGCTCCAGAACCTGGAGGCCACGATCAAGGTCGGGAACAGCCTGATCGAGGATGGCCGCTACACGGATCGGCCGTTCGACTGGCGCCAAGCCTTCCCGAACGTGTTCGCGGACGGCGGCTTCGACATCGTCATCGGCAACCCGCCCTATGTCCGGATGGAGGTGCTGAAGCCGGTCAAGCCTTATCTGGAGCAGCATTACGCCGTCGCGGCGGAGCGGGCCGATCTCTACGCCTATTTCTTCGAGCGCGGCGTCGAGATCCTGAAGGATGGCGGGCGGCTCGGCTTCATCTCGTCCTCGACCTTCTTCCGCACCGGCTCGGGCGAGAACCTTCGCACCTTCCTGGGAGATCGCGTCGCGATCGACTCGGTGGTGGATTTCGGCGACCTGCAGGTCTTCGAAGGGGTCACCACCTACCCGGCGATCCTGACGCTGCGGAAGACGTCTTCCCCGGCGGGGGAGCTGCGCTTCCTGAAGTCGGACGACGCCCTGCCGAAGGACCTGTCGGCCGCCTTCGCGGAACGGGCACGCCCGATGCCGCGCACCCGGCTCGGCGCGGGGTCCTGGCGCTTCGAGGACGAGGCGCTCGCGCGGCTCCGCGACAAGATCGCGTCCGGCCGCAGGACGCTCGGCGAAGTCTACGGGCCGCCGCTGCGGGGCATCGTCACCGGCCTGAACGAGGCTTTCGTGATCGACACAGCGACGCGCGACCGGCTCGTCGCCACCGACCCGCGCTCGGCCGAGCTCCTCGTCCCGTTCCTGCGCGGCGAGGACGTCAAGCGCTGGCGCGTCGAGCCCGAAGGCGTGTTCCTGATCAACACGCCGAAGGGGCAGGTCGACATCGAGGCGCATCCGGCGATCCGCGACTGGCTGCTGCCTCTCCGACCGGAGCTGGAGAGGCGTGCCACCAGGCAAGCATGGTGGGAGCTGCAGCAAGCGCAGCTCGCATATCAGCCTCAAATGGCTTCACCGAAGATTGCTTACCAGGACATTGCTAACCAGAACCCTTTTGCTCTCGACGTGACCGGCGCATACCTAGCCAATACCGTCTACTTTCTACCTGAGAGCGATACTGCTCTGCTGGCCTACCTGAACAGTAGACTGGCATGGTTCTGCTTCATCTCGCTAACCAACATCGCTCGTGGAGGGTACCTTCGGCTTCGTTCCGAGTTCGTCGAGCGGTTGCCTGTTCTCGACGCCGGCAAGGCCTTTCGCCGGAAGCTCCACAACTTAGGCGAACGCACCTCCCTAGCGGCCGGAAGCCGCTTCAAGGCGCGGTCGGCGGTCGAGCGTCGGCTGTACGATCTGGTCTCGAGCGGCTCGTCGGCCAAGCTCACCCGCCGTCTCGAACGCTGGTGGGAGCTGTCATTCGCAGAGTTCCGGGGAGAGGTGACGCGCGCCTTCGGGCGCGACATCCCGCTGCGCCAGCGCGCCGAATGGGAGGGCTTTCTAGCCGAGAACGCCGCCGAGGTTCGCCGCCTGACGGCGGAGATCGAGGCGGCCGAGCGCGAGATCGACGCGCTCGTGTATCGCGCCTTCGACCTCACGCCGGCCGAGATCAAGCTCCTGGAGGATTCTCTGACCAGGCGAGATTGACGGCGGTCGCGCCCGTTCGGCCCAGCGCTTCCGGCCATCGCCCGGCAGGTCGGCGTCTCGCGGGGGACGCTGAGCCATTGGATCCAGGACGGCGCCTGGATCCGGCCGGCCGCCGCGCCGGCCCCCGTTCTACGGGCAGCGTCCCCCGCGAGACGCCGACCTGCCGGGC
>CALMTJ010000279.1:3741-8357 GCA_937872715.1 uncultured Methylobacteriaceae bacterium | reverse complement strand
GAGCGTTGCCCTCCGAAGGCAAAGGTCACACGTTCGAATCGTGTCGGGTGCGCCACTTTGCTTCGATCGTCCCACCTTCCCTGAAAGCCTGAACGGCATGCGATTTCACGGCAGAAGCTCCGCGCCGGTAGCCGGCACGCTCCGGGAAAAACCGATCCGACAGCGTGCGGCGCAGCTGAAGGTGTCCCGAAGCCTGAGGTTCCCGGACTTTGCGGGGAACTGCATGGCGAGTTCTGATATCTCGTGAACCTCGTCGGTCAAGCGAGGCCGCCGGAGGAAATCGGGGCGGCTTTGGCGTGTCTCCGGCATGGCGACCATGGCCATCCCTCCGCCTGACCCGATGAAGGACTGGATCGAGGCCGGGATTCGTTCTGACCGGGCGTCAAGCGACCCGGTACAGCTAATCCGAGCACGGGGAGCAACCTCGCCTTAAGAGCGGTCTAGGCACAAGGACGGCGGTGCGGCGCGATCGGGCGCCGCGACCGCGGGTGAGACCGATGCCGGATTACGTTCTCGAAGGACCGAAATGGGGCGCCCCGGGCCTTGGAACGTCGGGCGGCACCGTCACCTGGGCCGTCGATGCCTCCATCCCGTCGTTCTTCACGGCGCAGATCAGCGCCGCCTTCGCGGATTGGTCGAAATACGGCAATATCAGCTTCCTGCAGGTGGGCTCGACATCGGCGGCGCAGCTCGATTTCACGACGGCCCACATCGACGGCAGCAACAACACTCTCGGCTATGCCAGCTACCATTACTCGGGAGGTGCCTTCTCGTCCGCGGAGATCAAGTTCGACAGCGACGAAGGCTGGCATGTCTCCGGCGGGGACGTCGTGAGCAATTACGGAGCGAAGCTCTTCATCACGGCGCTCCACGAGATCGGCCACGCCATAGGTCTCGACCATTACGACGGGGGATCGGCCGTCATGAACTCGATGATGAACCTCGCCGTCGCCGACCTCACGAGCTCCGACATACATGGCGTGACCGCGCTCTACGGTCCCTCCGCCTCGGCGAACCGGGCGCTTTCTCCGTCGAAGCCGTTGAGCGTGTCCGACCTCCTGAGCAAGCCCGCGAGCGACACTCTCCAGGATCTCGTCGATTTCGACGGCAACCACCTCGGAGCCGTCTCGTCCTGGAAGATCATCGGCCAGGCCGACATCCAGGGCGACCACGACATGGAGTACATCCTCGTCAACCCCGAGCTAGGGCGCTGGGCGACGTTGGGGCCGAATGTCAACAACGTCATCGACCTGGCCGATCATGGGCAGGGCGGCGAGACGCGGGTCGTCGGCGTCTATATCGACCCTCTCGTCACGTCCGGGATCGTCCAGAAAGGCTCGGCCATCGACAGCCAGCAGCGCTTCGCCAACGACCTCCGGTCCGGGAACATCGACAAGATATTCGGAGCCGCCGATTACGACGGCAACGGCCTGCAGGAGGTGTATTTCGGGCTGAAGGACCATACGGCGGTGCTGCACGCCTACATGCATTCCGATGGCAACATCCAATACGCCAATTATCAAAGCGGCGGTCAGATGAACGATTATCTGTCAGCCCATGGATACCACACCGACTGGGTGCTCTGACTGGCGTCACGAGCGCCGTCCCGGCCGCGCCCGCGGGCGCGGCCGGGAGCAAGGCGGTCCGCACCATCCCGACGTTCTCCGGCGGCACCGATGATTTTCGGTCTTCGTGTACTATCTCCTCGTTCGGAGCCGAGTTGGTCGGGGCCGCCGCCGCCGAGGAGCCGCGGGTCCACGACGTGGCCGGCCGGACGGTCCTCGGTGGCGAGGAGCGCCGTCGGGGAGGTGCGATGCCGAGGACCAGTCACAAGGCGCCGAGCGGAGCGGGGCGCGAGCGCCTGATCGAGACCGCCCGGCGCCTGTTCACCCGCCGCGGCGCGGCGAATGTCGGCATCAACGACGTGACGGCGGAAGCCGGCGTCGCCCGCATGACGCTCTACAACAACTTCCCCTCGAAGGACGCGCTGACCGCCGCCGTGTACGAGGAGATGGCGGCGGGCGACCTGCTCGCGCTCGACCGGCTGCCGAGCGAAGGCCTCAGCGAGGAGGAGCGCGTGCTCGCCGTCTTCGATCACCTGGACAGGAGCAGCGGCGATGCCGAGTTTCGCGGCTGTCCCTTCATCCATGCGAGCCTGCAGGCGGCGGAGCCGGCCGGCCCGATCTACGCCATCGTGCGGCGCTACAAGCAGGACTTGCGCGAACGGATGCTGGGGCTGCTGGACGAGAAAAGGTCCGACCGGCTCGCGCTCGCCGACCAGATCGTGCTGCTGCTCGACGGCGCGGGCACGGACGCCTACCTGCGCGGGGGCGCGGACCCGTTCGCGGCCGCCAAGGCCGCCGCCTCGACGCTGCTCCGCGCCGGCCGCTGAACAGCACCCCGTGGGCGAGGCGTCCAGGTATGCGGGGCCGACGAGCCCGCCCTACGACGGACACCACCAGCCGGGAGAACAAAGGTCGGACGTGCGAGGAGTCTGACCGCCTTGCATGTTCCCGTCCTGTTCCGGTGCCACCCCGCCTAAGTGCCTGAAAGAATTGGTGGGCGCACTAGGGCTCGAACCTAGGACCCGGTGATTAAGAGTCACCTGCTCTACCAACTGAGCTATGCGCCCGCGCGCTCCGGCCAGGCCGGTGGCGAGGGCCGGGGAGATAGCAGGGCTCCCCGGCCCGGGCCACCGCGTCCGGTCTACTCGGCCGCGTGCTGGGCGTGGACGCGCCGGCCGGCCGCCTGGAGCTTGTTCAGGGCGCCGAGATAGGCCTTGGCCGAGGCGACCAGCGTGTCCGGATCGGCCGCGCGCGCGTTCACCGTGCGGCCGTCGGCCGCGAGCCGGACGGAGACCTCCGCCTGCGCGTCCGTGCCCTCCGTGACGGCGTGGACCTGGTAGAGCTCGAGCACGGCCTCGTGCGGCACGAGCGCCTTGACGGCGTTGAACACGGCGTCGACCGGGCCGTGGCCGTCCGCCTCCTCCGTCGCCTGCCGGCCGTCGAAGTCGAGCCGCATGGTGGCGCGCTGCGGCCCGCGCGTGCCGGCGATCACCGTGAGGGAGACGAGCCGGACACGGTGGTGGAGATGCGCGACGTTCGCGTCGACCAGCGCCTCGATATCCTCGTCGTAGACGACCTTCTTGCGGTCGGCGAGGTCCTTGAAGCGCACGAACACGTCGTTCAGCTGGTTGTCCGACAGGGCATGGCCCATCTCCTCCAGCTTCGACCGGAAGGCGGCCCGGCCCGAATGCTTCCCCATGACGAGCGACGTCTTGGTCACGCCGACGCTCGTCGGCTCCATGATCTCGTAAGTCTCAGTGTGCTTCAGCATTCCGTCCTGATGGATGCCGGATTCATGGGCGAAGGCGTTCCGGCCGACGATCGCCTTGTTGTATTGCACCGGGAACGAGGTGGCGCTCGCGACCGTCCTCGAGGCCCGCGACAGCAGCGTCGCGTTGATGCCGGTCTCGAACGGGTAGGCGTCGCCCCGCACCCGCATCGCCATCACCACCTCCTCGAGCGCGGCGTTGCCGGCGCGCTCGCCGATGCCGTTCACCGTGCACTCGACCTGCCGGGCGCCGCCTTCGAGACCGGCCAGCGAATTCGCGACCGCCATGCCGAGATCGTTGTGGCAATGGACGGAGAACACGGCCTTGTCCGAGTTCGGCACGCGCTCCCGCACGGTCCGGAACAGGGCGCGGTACTCGTCGGGCGTCGTGTAGCCGACCGTGTCCGGAATGTTGATCGTGGTGGCGCCGGCCCGGATGACGGCCTCGACGCATCGGCACAGGAAGTCGGTCTCCGTGCGGGTGCCGTCCTCGGCCGACCATTCGACGTCGTCCACGAGGTTGCGGGCCCGCGTCACGGACGCGACCGAGAGCTCCAGCACCTCGTCGGCGCTCTTCCCGAGCTTGTACTTCATGTGAACGGGCGAGGTGGATACGAAGGTATGGATGCGGGGCCGGCGGGCGGCCCGCACGGCGGCGCCCGCCCGTTCGATGTCGTTCGGCGTCGTGCGGGCGAGGCCCGCGACGGCGGCGTTCTTGATCCGCCCGGCGATGGCGGCGACCGCGTCGAAATCGCCGTTGGAGGCGGCCGGGTAGCCGGCCTCGATGATGTCGACGCCCATCTCGTCGAGGAGATCGGCGACCGCGAGCTTCTCCTCGAACGTCATGGTGGCGCCGGGGCATTGCTCGCCGTCGCGCAGCGTCGTGTCGAAGATGACGACGCGGTCCTTGGGAAGGGTTGTCATGGTGGTCGGGCTTTCGGTCTGGATCGCGCCCCGCTCGGGCGCCGGGAGGTTCGGTCTCGCGGAACCCCTGAGCGCCAGGGCGCACGCGCCCGGCCGGCCCTCAGGGGCGGCTAAGAAGCGGCGCGAGCGAGAGAACGGGGCGGACGCGCGAGGTCGACGCCTGGAAGGCGGTCCCGTCCTGCCGGTATCCGGTGCCGATGCGGCTCACGAATGGCGTTCCCGCCGGACCATCCGCCCGGCTCGTTCCGCATACCGAGTCGGCGGCGAAGCGGCAAGACGGCGCGGGATCGTCTTGGCCGTCGTCATCGCGAGCGAAGCCAAGCAACGGAGCCGGCGCGCATTCCTGGGTCGCTTGGCTT
>CALMTJ010000279.1:0-3731 GCA_937872715.1 uncultured Methylobacteriaceae bacterium | reverse complement strand
GGGGGCGCGTCGGGGCGGCCGGCCCCGCCCGCTCCCCCACCCCCCGCCGCCGGCGCGCATTCCGGGGGCGCTGGGGTTCGCTCGCGATGACGGTGCGGCAACGGTCTCCGCCACCATCCCCTCAGAAGACGTAGCGGATTCCCGCGAACACGCTCCGGCCCTCGCCCGGGTAGAAGATCGCCGTCGAGACCGTCCGGGCATCGGCGACGGCGCCGAGATCGCTGACGTAGCGCTTGTCCGCGAGGTTGCGGGCGTCGACGAAGATCGTGGCGCCTCCCGGCAGGTTGAAGCCCGTCTGGATGCCGAACAGCACGTAGGCGGGGACCCGGAGCGTATTGGCGTGGTCCGCGAAGGCGCCCTCCGGCACCCAATCGGCGGCCGGCGCGAGGTAGAAACCGTCCGGCCGCGTGTAGGACAGCGTCGTCCGGAGCACGTGGGGCGGGATCGCCGCGACCCGGTTGTTCCCGTAGACCCGGTCGCGGATGAAGCGGATGTCGTTGTAGGTCCAGACCTGCGCGACCGTCAGCGTGTCGCCGGCGCCCGGGCCGGACAGGTCGCGCACGAGGTCGAACGCGCCGCCGAACTCCACCCCCTGGTGCAGGGTGCGTTCGGCGTTGAAGGTGGCGGCCGGGATGCCGAGCGCGGCGTTCGTGTTGAAGTTGATGAGCTCGTCCCGGACCGCCGAGCGGTACAGGGTGAGGTCCCAGCGGACGCGGTCCCAGGACCCGCGCGTGCCGACCTCCGCCGTCCAGGCCCGCTGCTGGCGGACGGGCACGAAGGTCAGGCCGGCCGGGTTGGCCTGCGCGAGGTCGGAGAAGTCGGGAACGTCGCGCGATTTGGTCAGGTCGGCGAAGATCTGGACATTCGCGGCCGGCTGATAGAGCACGCCGAATTTGGGGTTGAACCCGTCGTAGTCGCGGCTCGCGTTCCGGACCGGGACCGTGAAGCGGTTCTGGAAGCCGCGTTCGTCATGGAAGAGCTTGGCGCCCGCCATCAGCGCGACGTCGGGCCTTATCCAGAAGCGGTTGTCGACGAAGGCCTCGTAATTGTTCGCGTTCTGCGCGGCCGACGCCGTCGGGGCACCGCGGCTCCCCGCGACGTTGACGAATTGCAGCGCCGAATTGCTGCCGCCGAAATAGCGCGCCCCGACGATCAGGTCGTCGCGATGGCCCTCGACGTCGAACGTGCCCCGGAGGTGAGGCGATACGCCGAAGGTGACGCTGTCCTGGTCGATCACCTGGAAGATCGGGTGGTAGAGGTTCTTGTGGATGAACCAGCTGTCGAGGTCGAGCTTGCCGATATCGAGGTCGAACGAGGTCCGGTTCGCGATCCGCTGCACGGACACGTCGCGGGCCTGGTTGCCGGCGACGACGGCGAGGCTCGCGCGCGTCGGGACGTTCAGCGCGTCCGAGAGGCTCAGCGTGCCCGGGAGCTTCTGCCGGGTGTCGTAGACCCCGAGGTAGAACCGCGTCTCGATCCCGGGCGCGATCCTGTAGCCGACATTCGCGTTTGCCTGGGTGTAATCCTGGTTCTGGTGCTGCCGAAACCCGTCCTGGTGCGATTGCGTGACGTTCACGAGCGCGTCGCCGTCGCCCGCCGTGCCGGAGGCCTGGGCGTTCGCCCTGAACGCCCCGAACGAGCCGCCCTCAACCCGCACGAAGGCGGGCGCGACGGCCGTGTAGGCCGTCGGCGTGACGAAGTTCACCGCCCCACCCAGCGTCGACGATCCGAAGACGAGGGCGTTGCCGCCCTTGTAGACCTCGACCGACCGCAGCGAGAGCGGATCGATCTGGTAGTAATCGCCGGAGCCGTCGGCGAAGTTGAACGGGATCCCGTCCTGCAGGATCTCGAGGCCGCGGGTGTGGAAGCCGCGTGCGACCCCCGAGCCGCGGATCGAGAGGCGGATCTCCTGGCCGTAGCGCGTCTCGGCGAACACGCCGGGCGTGTCCTTCAGCACGTCCGTGATGTTGTTCGTGTAGCGGTTCTCGAACGTCTTCGAATCGACGAAGGCGACGGAGCCGACCGTCCCGTTCACTTGGCGGCGTTGTTCCTCGACGGAGGGCACGGTCAGCGAACCCCGGGTTGCCGGCTCGGAGGCCTCCACTGAGATGGGTGGCAGGGGCACGACGCCGCCCTGCGGGGCGTTCTGGGCGGCGGCGGGGACGGAGAAGATGAGGATCGAGGTCAGCGCGCAGGCGCTCCCCCTGATGCGGGCGCGATCGGACATGAGGAACTCCGGATGGCCGCCGGCGGCCGCTCCCGGCGGCCAGGCTTCGGCGGCGGGGTCGAGGGGATCAGTGCTGGTGTTCGGCCGCCGGGCCTTGCGCCCCGAGGCCGGAGACCCGGAAGGTGACGTCCACGCGCCCGGCCTTCTCGAAGGTGAGCGTGCCGCGCACGGCCTCCCCCTCCTTCGGTCCCGACGTCACGTCCATGAACATCAGGTGGAAGCCGCCGGGCTTCAGCTCGATCGTCCGGCCGGGCCTGATCTCGATGCCGCCCTCGACCTCACGCATCCGCATGATGCCGCCCTCCGTCGACATCTCGTGGACCTCCCCGCGGCCGGCCTGCGGGATCGATGCCCCGACGAGCCGGTCGGGTTCGGAACCGCCGTTGGTGATCCGGAGATACCCGCCCGCCACCCGGGCGCCGGCCGGGACGGCCCTCATCCATGGCTGTTCGATCGCCAGCGAGCCGACCTTCAGGACGGAGATCTCCGGGCCGGTCGACGGCGCGGCGACGATCCGCACGGCGGGCGCCGGCCGGGCGAGCGCGTGGGCATCCTGGCCGGCCGCCGGGATCTCGACCCAGCGATATTGCCCGGCCTCACAGGTCTGGATGACCGGGAAGCGGACCGTGTCCCCCGGCCTGAACGCGTCCGACATGCGCACGGAGAAGACGAATTCGTCGAACTGGTCGGCCGGGACGCTGCTTCCCGCCCAGGTGATCTCCTTCACGCCCTCCGCGATCGACCCGTGGACGAACGGATAGGTCCGGGCATAGGCGCCGCGCTTGATGGCGACGTTCCAGCCGGGCTTCACCAGCGGTCGTGCCCCGATCGCACCTTCCGGGACGGTCACGGTCACGCTTGTCGTGGGGGATCCGTCGCAACCATGCGTGATCTGGATGACGGCCCGGTAGAACGAGCTTTCGGGCGCTTCGGAGCGCTCAAGGACGGCGTGGGCGACGGCACAGGTCGAGGCGGCCGCGAAAGCGGCCGCACCGAGCGCGAGGCCCGGCAGGAAAGTGGTCATGTGAGAGGTCCATGTCTGGCGGGATCGAGAGGCGAACGCAGTCGATCAGGCGGACGGTGGACCTCGGGCGCTGTGGGCGTGGGTCGGCGGCCCGGTCTTCGGGACCGCCGCCTCGGGACGCCAGACGATGAGGGCCGCGGCGGGGGCGCGCCACGCGATGAGCGTCCCGGCGAGAGGCGGCGGGGGCAGGCTGCCGGCGTGGACAGCCGCGCAGCAGGGGTGGTCGTGCGGGAGGGAGGGGCCGTCCGGCGAACCGGCATGGGTCCCGTCCTGCGACACGCAGATCGCGCCGAGGAGGTCGGGCAGCGATGGCGGAGTCGCGGCCGCCACGAAGGCCTGGAGCAACAGCCCGTAGAGCGCGATCACCCCGATGATCGCGCGCCACCCCGCCATCCGGTGCCGAGACCCGCGCATGGACATGCGCTTAGAGCCCGCCGCCCGTCCGGGTCAATCCGCCACCGGGCCGCCTCGCCCGCCGTC
>CALMTJ010000278.1 GCA_937872715.1 uncultured Methylobacteriaceae bacterium | reverse complement strand
CGAACGCAAAGGTTGGGGGTTCGAGTCCCTCCGCGGTCGCCGCCGGTTACGCTGATTGGCCAATGCTTCGGCCGATGCCGGGCGCGCTCCTGTCAGGGATACGCCTCGCGTCGCCATGGGGGTTGGCGGCGGACGCTCCACTCGAACGGCCGCGCCCGGGCTCCCTGATCCAAACCCGCCGGCCCGCGTTCAGGCAGGCAGCCTCTTGAACGGAGATCAGGATGCCGAACCTCTCGCCGGCCGATAGCCTCATCCTTTTCGCCGACCTCCAGCACGAGATCGTCGGCCGCAGCGCGACGAATCCCGAGAAGACGATCCGCAGATCCGCGGGAGCGCTCGCCGTCTTCGCGCGGGAGACCGGCATCCCGGCGCTCGCCTCCGTGGTGCGGTTCGGGACGGAGCACCCGAAGCCGATCGGTGAGATCGGCGACGCCCTTCCCGACATCCCGATCTTTCCGCGCGGCGGACCGGCCGTCTTCGCCCACGGCCCGACCCGGGCCGCGGTCGCGGCCACCGGCCGCCGGAGCCTACTCATCGCCGGGGTGGCGAGCGAGGTCGTGGTGCTGCACGCCGCCGTCGCGGCGCGCGAATCCGGCATGGCGGTGTTCGTTCTCCTCGACGCGTGCGGAGGGTTCTCCGCCCGGACGGAGGACGCCGCCATCCGGGAGATCGAGCGCGCCGGCGGCGTCGCGACCTCGGTCGCGAGCTTCGCGACCGGGACGGTCGAGGAGTTCGGCACGTCGGACGGCCAAGCGGCCATGAAGGCGCTGCGGAGCCTGATGGGTTAGAGCTGCGGCGATCCGGAGACGGCACATGAACGGCGCAGAGAGCCTCGTACGAACCCTCGTGGGGGCGGGGATCGACACCTGCTTCGCCAATCCCGGGACGAGCGAGATGCATTTCGTGGCGGCGCTCGACCAGATCCCCGGGATGCGCTGCGTGCTCGGGCTGCAGGAGAACGTCGTCACCGGCATGGCGGACGGCTATTACCGGATGGCCGGAAGGCCCGCCTGCACGCTCCTCCATTGCGGGCCGGGCCTCGCGAACGGGATCGCGAACCTCCACAACGCGCGCCGGGCCGGGAGCGGGATCGTCAACATCGTCGGCGACCAGGCGACGTATCACCGGCCGCACGACGCACCGCTCACCGCCGACACCGATGGTCTCGCCCGGACGGTCTCCGGCTGGGTGCGAACCAGCACGACGGCGGGAGAGGTCGGGCGCGACGCCGCCGCGGCCGTGCAAGCGGCTCGCACCGCGCCCGGCCGGATCGCGACCCTGATCCTTCCGTCCGACACCTGCTGGAACCCGGGAGGCGTCGTGGCGGAGCCGGCCGCGCCGCCTCCGCCGCCGGCGATCGATCCCTCCGTCGTGAAGGAGGCCGCCCGGACTCTCCGCCGCGACGGGCGGGAGATGCTGATCCTGCTCGGCGGCCCGGCCGGGCGATCCCGGCCGCAGGGTCTCGCCTGGCGCGTCGCGCAAGCGACGGGAGCGACCGTGATGATGGAATTCGCGACCTGCAACCTCGCGGGCGGCCGCGGGCGGCTGCCGCTCGACCGCGTGCCCTACGGGATCGACGTCGCGGTGGAGGCGCTGGCGCGGTTCCGGCACGTCATCCTGGTGAATGCCGAGCCGCCGGTCGGCTTCTTCGCCTATCCGGGCAAGCCGTCGCTGCTGTACCGGCCCGACGCGCAGCTTCATGTCCTCTCGCGAGGCGACCAGGATCCCGGGGCGGCGCTCCAGGCGCTGGCCGACGAGCTCGGCGCGCCGGAGGCCGCCATCCCGGATCCGGGTCCCCGGCCGGACCCGGCCCGGGGCCCGGTCACGCCGGAGGGGCTGGCGCAGACCGTCGCGGCCCTGATGCCGGAGGGCAGCATCGTCTCCGACGAGAGCGTCTCCTTCGGCCGCGGCTTCCACCACCACATGCGGGCGGCGCCGGCTCATGACTGGCTGCACCTGACGGGAGGCGCCATCGGCGACGGCCTGCCGGTCGCGACGGGCGCCGCCATCGGAGCCGGCGGGGAGCGCCGCGTCATCAGCCTCCAGGCGGACGGTTCGGCGATGTACTCGCTCCAGTCGCTCTGGACGCAGGCCCGGGAGAAGCTGCCCTGCACGACGATCATACTGGCGAACCGCAAGTACAACATCCTGATCGGCGAATATCGCAACGTCGGCGCGGTGCCGGGCGCGACCGCCATGAGCATGCTGGACCTCGGCAACCCGGATCTCGACTGGGTGAGGCTGGCCGGCGGGATGGGCGTGGAGGGAGCCCGGGCCGCGACGCTCGAGGAATGCGGCGCCCTGATGGAGCGAAGCTTCGGGCAGCCCGGGCCGTTCCTCATCGAGCTCGCGATCTGAGAGCCTGGCCCGGGAACGGCTCCGTCGTCGCGCCCGTTCGATCCCGTCAGCTTCCCGCGCCCGTATCACCCGGTCCGAGGAGCCCGTCCGCTTCGTCCGCCTCGACATCGGCCGGGGCTCGTTCGGCCGGATCGCCGAAACCGCCTCCGCCGGGCGTCTCGATCCGCACCACGTCGCCGGGCTTCAGGTCGGGCCGGCCGCGGCATAGCAGCATCCAGCGCGCCTGCGCGTCCGTGCCCGCCTCGCCTTCCCGCGTCGCCTCGACCAGCCCGTTGCCGGGATCGAGCGTCTTCGCCTCGGCGCCGGCCGGGGCACGCCGCTGCGGCTCCATGCCCGCGAGGACGCCAACAGCGAGCTCGCGGTGGCCGCGATCGAGCACGCCACCGGCGTCTTCTTCACCGGAGGCGACCAGCTGCGGATCACCAC
>CALMTJ010000277.1 GCA_937872715.1 uncultured Methylobacteriaceae bacterium | reverse complement strand
GGCGTCATCCAGGGCTATGCGGCGCGGGATGCGCGTGAGAAGCCGGGCTTTGCGAGGTCGGCCATCCTCCACGTCTCGCTGGAGCGGCACGACGCCAAATTCGTCGACGAGTTCGGCGCGCGCGGGGCCACGATCTACGTGTCGCTGGAGCCCTGCTCCCATCACGGCCGCACGCCGCCATGCGCCGATGCCATCGCCGCCGCCGGTGTGGCCCGCGTCGTGACGGCGATGACCGATCCCGACCTCCGGGTGGCGGGACGCGGCCACGCCCGGATGGAGGACGCCGGGATCGCCCTCTCGACCGGGGTCGAGGCGAAGAGCGCGGCGCGCGACCATCGCGGCCACGTGCTCCGCATCCGGGAAGGCCGCCCGGCCGTCACGCTGAAGCTCGCCCGGACGAGCGACGGCTACGCCGCCCGGCGGAACGGTGCGCGCCTCCTCATCACGGGCGAGGGGGCGAATGCCCGTACCCACATGGCGCGGGCGCGCTCGGACGCGATCATGGTCGGCGTCTCGACGGTCCTGGCGGACGATCCGAGGCTGGACGTCCGGCTTCCGGGGCTGGAGGACAGATCGCCTCTGCCGGTGATCCTCGACAGCCGTCTCCGGCTGCCGGCGGGCTCGCGGCTGATGGCCGGCGCCGGGACCCGCCCGCCCTGGATCCTGTGCACGGGCTCGGCGGAGCCCGCGGCGGAGCGCCGCCTGACCGAAGCCGGCGCTTTGGTGAAGCGGGTCGAGGCCGGGGCGGACGGCCGGATCGACCTCGCGGCCGCGCTCCGGCGTCTCGCCTCGGACGGGCTGACCCGTGTCTTCTGCGAGGGAGGCCCGACCCTGGCCGAGGCCCTTGCGGCCGCCGACCTCGTGGACGAGATGGTGCTGATCACCGGCGCGCAGCCCCTCGGCGAGGCGGGTCTGCCCGCTCTCGGCCCCGAACTCGCCCACAGGGTCGCGGCCTTCGCTCCCGTCTCCGACGAGGCGGTCGGCCCCGACCGCGTCACCGTCCTGGAAAGGCCGATCCCATGTTCACCGGCCTCGTGACCGATATCGGCCGGGTGTCGGCCGCGTCCGGGGGCGACCGGCTGCGCCGCTTCCGCGTCGAGACGGCCTACGACCCGGCCACCATCGCGCTCGGCGCCTCCATCGCCTGTTCCGGGCCATGCCTCACCGTCGTGGCGAGCGGGCCGGGGGAGCGCGGCGGGTGGTTCGCCGTCGACGTCGCGGCCGAGACGCTGGTCCGCACCACGGCGGGCGAATGGCGCGAAGGGACCAGCCTCAACCTCGAACGCTCGCTCCGCATCGGCGACGAGCTCGGAGGTCACATCGTGACGGGCCACGTGGACGGCGTGGCCGATCTCGTGTCGCGGGAGGAGGTGACCGGGGAGGGCGAATGGGGCCCGACGGCCCGCTTCGTCCTGCGCGCGCCCGCCACCCTGCCGCGCTTCATCGCCGAGAAGGGCTCCGTGACGCTGGACGGCACCTCGCTCACGGTGAACGCCGTGTCCGGCGACACCTTCTCCGTCCTCATCATCCCGCACACGCTGGCCGTCACGACCTGGGGCGAGCGCCGGGCGGGCGATCGGCTCAATCTCGAGATCGACCTCATGGCCCGCTACGCGGCGCGGCTTGTCGAGGCCCGGCAGGCCGGATACTGACGGCGGATCCCCACGCAGGATGATGGCCCGGCGCGCTCCTGCCGGCAGGATCACATGGTCGCGCACGCAAGAGACATGGCGGAGCGGGAGCCCCTCCCGGGGCTGCGCGTCCTCGTCGTCGAGGCGAGGTATTACGAGGGCATCGCGGACGAGCTCCTGGCCGGCGCCACCGCCGCGGTCGCGGCCGCCGGCGCGGAGACGGTCGTCGTCACGGTGGACGGCGCCCTCGAGATCCCGGCCGCGATCGCGATCGCGCTGGACGCGGCGGAGAGGGCCGGCCGGCCCTTCGGGGCGGCCGTGGCGCTCGGCTGCGTGATCCGCGGCGAGACCGGACACTACGACATCGTCGCGGGGGAGAGCGCGCGCGCCCTGATGGACCTTTCCGTCGCGCGCCGGCTGCCGCTCGGAAACGGCATCCTGACGGTCGAGACGGAGGCGCAGGCCTGGGCGCGCGCCCGGGTCGCGGAGATGAACAAGGGCGGCGGCGCGGCCGAGGCGGCCCTCGGCGTGGTGCGAGTCGCGCGGCGGATGGACGGCTTCCATGGCCAGATCCGCTGAGCGGAGCGCGGCCCGTCTCGGCGTCGTGCAGGCGCTCTACGAGATGGATGTCGGCGGCAAGGGCGTGGTCGAGGCCATGGCCGAGTTCGAGGCGTTCTGGCTCGGCCGCGAGGTGGAAGGCATCGCCTTCCAGCCGGCCGAGCACGCCTTCTTCCGGGCGCTGGTCGGCGGGACGGTCGAGCAGCAGCGGGCCGTCGACCCGCTGGTCGACCAGGCGCTCTCGGCCGGATGGCCGCTGACCCGGATCGAGGCCGTGCTCCGGGCGATCCTGCGGGCGGGCGGCTACGAGCTCGCCTTCCGCCGGGACGTGCCGCCGCGCGTCGTCATCTCCGAATACGTGGACGTGGCGCACAGCTTCTACGAAGGCGACGAGCCCGGCCTCGTGAACGGCGTGCTGGACGCGGTCGCCCGCGACCTGCG
>CALMTJ010000276.1:2244-2776 GCA_937872715.1 uncultured Methylobacteriaceae bacterium | reverse complement strand
GCGCTCCGGCGTCGAGGCCGGCCAGGAACCCGGACAGCCACGCGCGCTGGAGAGGCGTCGCGCGCCCGAGCACGCCGTCGAGGCGAGCGATGTCGTCGGCCGCGAACGGGGCCGTGCTTGGAAGGAGGGTCTGGCCGGGCACGCGCGGAACATACCCATCCGGCACCGGCCGGACAATGAAACGTTCTGTGGGCTTCTTCGGCGGGGAGAAGAGCGGCGCGACGGACGAGGGTCGCCCGCCACCGCGGGCGCAGCGTCGCCCCTCTCCTCGAAGACCGCCAGCCCCGTGCGGCGCAGGAGCCCGCGGTGCCGGCCGCAACGCACCAGGTCTGCCATGATCAAATTCCGCTACGCAGGGCGGCGCGGAGCTGTTCGGGCGGTTTTTCGCCAGGTGGACGGTCGAAGTGACCATGCGCCAGGAAAGCTGCGACGGCTTCGACCACGTCGGGGTGGTTCATCAGGAACGTGTGCCCGGCCTCGCACGCGATCCAGTCTGCGCCCAAGAGGCGCGTGCGCTCCAGGCTCACCATCC
>CALMTJ010000276.1:0-2234 GCA_937872715.1 uncultured Methylobacteriaceae bacterium | reverse complement strand
GGGGGCAGGCCGGGTGCGGAAGCGAGGTCCCCATCGTCGTGCGCAGAGCGCCGAGCGCCGGCCCGAGGACCCGGCGGCCGACGGTGAAGCGGTGAACGAAGTCAGCGACCTCGCTGCCGCCGTTCGGCGGCGCGAGCATCACGATCGCCCTCGCCCGGATGTCGGGGTCGCTTGCCAGCACACGTGCGACGAGTCCGCCCATGGAATGGCCTACGAAGGCCACGGCGCGACCGTGACGCCCCCTGAAGTCGAGGAGCGCCGGACGCAGCTGCTCCGCGCAGGTCCGCACATCGAAGCGGCGCGAGGGGTAGTCGAGGTTGAGCGTGAAATGACCTCGCGCCTCCAGCGCTCGCGCGAGGCGCCGCAGGCTTCTCGAGGTGCGACCCAGGCCGTGAAGGAGCACGACCGGCAGGGCGTCGTCGGGCATTCAACCTCCGTCCAGCGACGGCCAGGAGTACGACGGCCGGAACGCCTCGACCACCGCCGCGACGGTGGCGGGCTCGCGCTCGGACAGGCCCACGCTGCGTCCAGTTCCGCTCGCCCGATGCCCAACGTGTCGCGACGGAGCTCGGATCATGCAACAGCGCCTGTGGTGGTGCGCCGAAGCCGTCTGCCGGGAGGGCAACAGGGGGTTGCGTCAGCGATCGACGGACGGTCTTTCGTGACGGATCTCGCGTCATACGGGCCCGCATGACCCTTCAAGATCTTCGCTATCTCGTCGCCCTCGTCGACCATGGCCATTTCGGTCGGGCGGCGGAGGCATGCCACGTCAGTCAGCCGACGCTCTCGACTCAGATCAAGAAGCTCGAGGAGCAGCTCGGCGTGACGCTTTTCGAGCGGACGAACCGGTCCGTCCGCGTGACGGCCTTCGGCGAGGAGGTCGTGTCGCGGGCGCGGCAGATCCTGACGGACGTGGAGGCGATCGCCGGCATCGGGCGGCGCGTGTCCGGACCGCTCGCGGGCGCGTTCAGCCTCGGGGTGATCCCGACGCTCGGCCCCTACCTCCTCCCCTGGCTCGTGCCGGCCCTGAGACGCGAGTACCCGGACCTCCGGCTCGTGGTTCACGAGGATCTGACCGCGTCCCTCCTCGACAGGCTGATGTCGCATCGCCTCGATGCCGCCCTCGTGGCGCTTCCGGCCGGCGACGATCGGCTGGACGGGCTCGCGCTGTTCGACGAGCCGTTCTGGTTGGCGGAGCCCAAGGGCCGGAAGGCGCCCGGCAAGCCGGTCGTGACGACGGACGACCTGCGCGGGCGGCGTCTCCTGCTGCTGACCGAAGGACATTGCCTTCGCGACCAGGCCTTGTCGCTCTGCCAGACGCCCGATCGCGACGCCGACGCGGATTTCCGCGCGACGAGCCTCGAGACGATCCGCCAAATGGTCGCGACCGGCATGGGGAGCACGCTCCTGCCGGCCATGGCCTGCGGCGAGGTCCGCAGCCGCGGCGTCACCCTGCGCCCGCTCGAGGAGGGCGTCGGCCGCAGGATCGGGCTCGTCTGGCGCCGATCCTTTCCGAGGGTGCGAGACCTGCATCTTCTCGCGAAAACCCTCCAGGGTCACCTGCCGGAGGGCGTCCGTGCCGCGCCCCCGGTCGAGCCGGCCACGCCATAGTTCCCCTCAATCGTCCCTATACCCACAATCAATTATACAATCACTCCAAGGAGGCTTAGATCCCTCTCCTCGAACGTACGGAGCGCGCGGGCGGAGACACGCCGCGGAGGCGGCGTAGCCGCCGGCTCTGGCCGACCTCAAGGGAGATCGAACATGGACATGCTGGCGGAGGGGAAGGGCGGCGGAACGGGACAATGCCCGGTGCCCCATGGCGGGGGCAGCCGGCGCAACCGCGACTGGTGGCCGGACCAGTTGAGCCTCGACAGCCTGAACCAGCACGCGCCCCGCTCGAACCCGATGGGCGAGACCTTCGATTACGCGAAGGAGTTCGAGAGTCTCGACCTCGACGCGGTGATGAAGGACCTGCACGCCCTCATGACGGACTCGCAGGAATGGTGGCCGGCTGATTTCGGCCATTACGGCGGCTTGTTCATCCGCCTCGCGTGGCACAGCGCGTGCACCTACCGGACGACGGACGGGCGGGGCGGCGCGGGCGGCGGCCAGCAGCGCTTCGCGCCGCTGAACTCGTGGCCGGACAACGCCAACCTCGACAAGGCGCGCCGGCTGCTCTGGCCGATCAAGCAGAAATACGGCCGCAAGATATCCTGGGCGGACCTCTACGT